>DATGLT010000180.1:0-6368 GCA_035294005.1 Verrucomicrobiia bacterium | reverse complement strand
ACCGGCCCCGGTCGTGGAAGAAACCGCGGTCGTTGAACCCACGCCAAATGGCCAACTGCTGCTCAGCGCTGCGGGGGCCGAGATTCATGGCGAAAAACTCAATACCGAGGACCGGGATGGCCAAATCAACCTCGGATTCTGGGATAACGCGGCCGAATGGGTTTCGTGGATGATGCGAGTGCCAAAACCAGGCAAATACAACGTCAGTGCCTCGATCGCCACGGTAAATGAAGGGGCCCAGGTGTTTATTCAGTCGGGCAGCGCGACTCTTTCGAAAACCATTGAAAGCACAGGTGATTGGGGAAATTTCAAAACGTTCCAGCTCGGGCAATTGAACATTTCCGAACCGGGCGGCCAACTGCTGAGCCTGCGGCCCAAGGATCCGTCCTCATGGAAGCCGATCAACCTGCGAACCATTCGCCTCGAACCGGTGACCGAATAGAGAACCGAACATTCTCGCGACCGCACCGGCTTCGCAACCGGGACCTGCGCACCTTGTATTGTGCCCGTTAGCCCGCCCGGGAGTGCCCCCTCGTGCATGGCTTCAACCGGACGCAAGCGTTCTGTGGCTATTTCCGAATTCCAGGATTAAAGTGCGGGATGATGCAGTATCGCATTCTCGGCAGCACAGGGCTGAAGGTTTCGGTCATCGGCATCGGCACCTGGCAATTCGGAGGAGAGTGGGGGCGCCAGTTTTCCCAACAGGATGTCGACGCAATTCTGGACAAGGCTGCGGAATGCGGCATCAATCTGATTGATACCGCGGAGTGCTACGGCGATCATCTCTCCGAAAGCCTGATCGGCAATTACCTCAAGCGTCACGATCGCTCCCGCTGGATTGTCGCCACCAAGTTTGGACATCATTTTAATGGGTTCATGAACCGTGACGAATTGTTCACGGCCGAAGATGTGCAAAAGCAATTAGAAGCATCCCTTCGGGCCCTCGAGTTGAATTGTATAGATTTGTATCAATTCCATTCCGGTTCGGATGAACAATTTCAAAACGCGACACTGTGGCAAATGCTCGAGCGGCAGAAATCCTTGGGAAAAATCAGGCACCTGGGAATTTCGATTTTAGGAAAGGGCAGCGAAGGCCAGGCCCGACAGGCGCGGGCCGTCGGCGCCGAAGCGTTGCAGGTAATTTACAGCCGGCTGGATCGCAGGCCGGAACAATTGTATTTCCCGCATGCTCGCAGCGACAATCTCGGGATCCTGGCCCGGGTCCCTCTGGCCAGCGGGCTTCTCAGTGGCAAGTACGGGCCGGGAACGCGTTTTTCTCCCCGAGAAGTGCGCGGCACATTCGACGAGGAAAAGGTGAAGCGCGATTTGGCCCAGGTCGAACAAATCAAGAAAGCCGAGGTTCCGGCCGGCGTGCCAATGGCCCAGTGGGCATTGTCGTGGTGCTTGAAAGACCCAGTTGTCACTGCGGTGATTCCCGGATGCAAGGACCCGGCGCAGGTTCAAGCCAATGCGGAAGCGGCGGATCTGCTCGAGGGTTAAAGGACGTGAGGCGCCAAACCGTTCTGCGCTTTACAGACAGAGCATTAAGCAGTGGAATGGATCGGCAAACGAATCCATGAAGACTCGGCATCCTTCCTTTAACCGGCGCAGCTTCATTAAGGCCACCATCGCCAGCTCAATCGGAACCGCGGCCATGGCTGACGCTCCGAACCTTATCGGAGCCACTATCAAACCGGAACGCCCGCCTTTTGACGGACTGAAAATCGGCGTGGCATCTTACACCTTCCGCAAATTCAGCCTCGACCAGGCCATTCAAATGAGCAAACAGGCGGGCGCAGGCTACATTAGCCTGAAGGACGTTCATCTGCCGTACAAGAGCACACCCGCCGAACGCAAGGAAGCTCGTGAAAAAGTCGAGAAAGCCGGCCTGGTGCTCATCAGCGGCGGGGTGATCTACATGAAAAATGACGAACAGGAAATTCGCGGTTTTTTCGACTACGCCAGGGATGCGGGAATGCCGACGATTGTGTGCAGCCCGGATGTCGATGCTCTGGATACCGTAGAGAAGATGGCCAGAGAATATAGAATTCGGATCGCAATTCACAACCATGGGCCCGGGGACAAGAAATATCCCTCACCGCTGGACGTTATGAAGCTCGTTAGCAATCGGGATGAACTAATGGGCCTGTGCATGGACGTGGGTCACACGGTTCGATTGGGCGAGGACCCTGTCCAGGTCATCGGCGAATGCGCGACCCGCCTGTATGACTTTCATATCAAGGACGAAACCGAAGCAGCGCCCAAGGGCAAGCCGGTCGAGGTGGGTCTTGGCGTGATCGATATTGTGGGGGTGCTCAAAGCCCTGGTCGAACACCGGTATCAGTACCATGTTGGGCTCGAGTATGAAGCCAAAGAGAACGACCCCTTGCCGGGGGTCCTTGAGTCCTTCAGCTATATGCGAGGTGTACTTGCAGCGATTTAGCTGGAGTCCTCATACCTGCTCCATCGCTAACGGCCAAACCAACGCCACCAATTTCGGCGATCCCAGCGTCGCGTATCGAGCTGTGCCCAATACGCGACGTGTGGCAAGGGTCTTACTCCGTGGTCTTACTTTAGCACCGCTTCGTGGAACTCTTTCCAGTCATCCAGGTTGTTGAGGTTCACGGCGTCTTTGGGCGCATGGGCATCGTCAGCAATCCCGTTGGCTCCCAGAATCGATTTGCGAGTTGAGTCGTCGTGGTTGTAGCCGCGAATGGCCGAGTTCAACTTCTCAATGGACCCCTTATCGAGCTTGGTGCCGGTCTTCTTAACCCACGCTTCGAACTGAGGATAAGTCGGCTTGTTGGATTTAACGAAGGAAATGACGGCATCGCGGTTCAGACCCAAACCGTCGATGACCATCTGGTCGTAGCCTTTCCCAGCGCCAGGATAGCCCGGGGCCAGTTTGCCTGTGCATTCAAGTGAAAGTTTGAGCCAAAGGCGGGGCAGATGCAGGACGCCCAGGGGGCCGGCGGTTCCCGAACTGATGAGTGGTACGTATGTGCTCATAGCATGTTGATTTGTTGATTGATTCGGGGTTGAAACTAAAGAACACCTGCCGCCGCGTCAACGCGGTTTGAGTTTTAAACGCGCCCACCTCCCCGGACGAAGAGCCCGGCTGCCGCCCCCAGCGGCTTATTTCGAGACGGCTTCCGAAGGCTTGCTGTCGAGTTTTGCCAGGTAGGGTTTGGGATCTTTCTGGAACTCCGCCTTGCAATCGTCGCAGCAGAAGGCGATGAGCTTTCCTTCGTAAAAAACCGTTTTGGTAGGGTCGATGGGTTTGCCTGAGACGGGGCACTGCGCATTAACGGGAGTCGCATTCGTGGAGGCAACCGGCGGTGTCATGGTGCCGAGGTCCACTGCGATGTGCGCGTCGCGGATCTTGGCGGTCAGTTGCTGGATTTCCTCCTGCCAACGCTGGAGTTGATCCTGGTCCGTATGTGCCTCGGCGAAAGCTTTCCCGGCCGCAGGCGTCACCTTGGTTTGCCAGAGGTACAGCTGCTTGAGTTTTGGAATCGCTTGCAATTCATCGAGCCCAGCGTCGGTAATTTCGGTCCCGTAAAGGTTCAGGTACTCAAGTTGGCGAAGCGGCGCGATTTTGGACAGGGCGCCATCGGAAATGCGGGTGCGTTCAAGGTGCAACCGGGTCAGGTTTGGCATTGAACTCAGCTGCGCCAGGCCCGCGTCGGTGATCGCCGTTCCGCCCAGATCCAGCCAGCGCAAATTCGGCCCGATGGCAGCCAGTTTGGAAAGCTCTTTGTCGCCGAAGTTTGTTCCGGCAACGCTCGCATTGCACTGGAGCCACGGCTCTTTGGGAGACAAAGGCGTAATGGCGACGTTTTGATCGTCCATCAGGTTTGCGGTCTGCGCCAGCACCTCGTTGAGTGGCTTGGGGTCGATGCTTTTTTCTTCAGGCTTTGGGAGGCCGAATTTCGCCGCGAGGATCTGGGCAATTTTAGGAGTGGGTTTTAGCTGGCCCACATTGGCGTTGGTGGGCGCGCCGGAATCGATCCACCATTGGAGCAGCGCCAGATCGTCGTTCGCGGGTTGAGGCTTGCCGTTAGGCGGCATGTGGTCGTCATCGGTCAGCGGCAATCGAATTCGTTTGATGAGATCACTTTCGGTTGACTTGCCCGCCACGATCACGGGGCCCGATTTGCCTCCTTTAACGACTGCCTCGAGCGAATCGAGGCGCAGGCCGCCCTTGGATTTTTCCGGCCCGTGACAGGAGACGCAGTTTTGCTGGAGAACAGGCTGGACGATTCCGGAAAACGCGGGCAAAGCGGCGACTTCGACGCGGTTGGTTTGAGGAGCGACGACCGGCTTGGATCCCCCTGCCAGCAACCTTCGCAAAGGCCCGGGGGCATATCGGACGAAATAATCGCTGCCGTGAGTTAATGAACCCCCGAAATGCCCGGCAATGACCAGCAATGTCATGGTTGGAAAAAGCCACATGCGGTAAAGCTTCTTCAGGTCAAGCCGGTATAGAATGCCGGCTACGGCGCAAGACAGTGCGGTTGCCAGTCCGGACCATTTGTGCCACTGGAGCAGCTTGTCCTGGTAGCCGCCAGCTTCGGAGAGCAGCAAGCCGCAGATGGCGGCCGCCGCCGCTGCCGGCACGGTAAGGGCCAGAATGAACCCCACGTTGGCATTGGCATTACGAAAGCGGGTCGACCGCGCGACCAGTTCCAGAAAAGCCACAACGACTACCAGCCCAATCGGCAGATGGACCAGCAGAGGATGCAGGTGGCCAAAAAAGAGGACCGTGTCGGGCGTGTTACTCACGCCATGATCCCTTTCACGGGATATGCCGGCGCTTCGGTCCCAGTCAGTTTCTGGTCCAACCCCTGGAAACCGTAAGTCAGCCGGTTATGGTCAATCCCCATCAGGTTTAGAATGGTCGCGTTGATGTCACGAATGTGAACCGGGTCGCGCACGATATTATAACTGAAATCGTCGGTCTCACCGTAAACGGTGCCGCCCTTTATGCCGGCCCCGGCCATCCACATTGTGAAGCAGCGCGGATGATGATCGCGCCCGTAATTGTCGCGCCGCAATTCGCCCTGGCAATAAACGGTGCGCCCGAATTCACCGCCCCAGACCACGAGGGTTTCGTCCAGCAGCCCTCTTTGTTTCAAATCCAGGATCAGGCCCTTGCACGCCTGGTCAACGTCGCGGCATTGGAGTGGCAGGTCACGCGGCAAATCGCCGTGATGATCCCATTCGCGGTGCAGCAATTGCACTACGCGCACTCCGCGCTCGATCAGACGCCTTGCAAGCAATGCGCTGGCCGCAAAGGTCCCGGGTTGCTTTACCTCCGGGCCGTACAGGTCGAGCACCGATTGGGGTTCATTGGAAATATTGGTCAGTTCCGGAATCGACGTTTGCATCTTAAACGCCATTTCATACTGCGCGATGCGGGTCTGAATTTCGGGATCCCCAAACCGCTGAAAAGTGCCCTGGTTTAACTTCGCCAAACCGTCGAGCATGGTTCGCCGGACGCTCGGATCCACGCCGGGCGGATTGTTTATGTATAGGACCGGGTCCCCATTGGCCCGCAAGGCGACACCCTGGTGCTGGGAGGGCAGAAAGCCCGCGCCCCATAATCTTTGGTAAAGGGCCTGGGCGTCGCGCTTGGCCGACCAGCGCGGGGTCATGACAACGAAAGCCGGGAGGTTTTCGGCTTCGCTGCCCAATCCATACGAAAGCCAGGAACCAATGCTGGGCTTTCCAGGGATTTGGTTTCCAGTGAGGATGTAGGTCGAAGCCGGATCGTGATTGATGGCCTCTGTGTAAACAGACCGCACCACCGCGAGGTCGTCAACCACCTGGGCCGTGTGCGGCAGCAACTCGCTAACCATGGTTCCACAGTTTCCGTGCGGCGCGAATTTGTAAATCGAGGGTGCGACGGGAAAGCGCTTTTGGCCGGAAGTCATTGTGGTCAGGCGTTGGCCACTCCGGATTGAGTCAGGCAGATCGCTGTTGAACAGTTCGGAGAGGTTGGGTTTGTAGTCCCACAAATCGATCTGCGACGGCGCGCCGTTCATGAAAAGATAAATCAGCCGCCGGGCTTTAGGCGCGAAATGCGGCAATCCCGGAAGTCCAGGATGCCCACGGCTCACTTTGATCGGTGAAGCGTTGGCTCGGAAGAGTTGCGGAAAGATGAGCGAAGCCAAGGCGATCCGGCCGGCAGCCAGGCCCGTGTTCTTAAAAAACGCGCGTCGTGTCTGGTGCTGAAGGAAACTGTCAAAAGATTGCATAGGCGATTGAGTTTAAGCGTCAGTTCCTTGTGAGCACTTCATCCATGTTCAAAATCAAGTTGGCCACCATCGTGTAAGCGGCCAATTCCGGAGGCGCCACATCGTCCG
>DATGLT010000179.1:0-5538 GCA_035294005.1 Verrucomicrobiia bacterium | reverse complement strand
AAAGCCAAACAACACATCGGCCGGGAATTGGCCCACCCTGCGATGGAGGAGTGCGATTTAGATCGCGGTGAAGCCTCCGGCTTTGGCCCGCCGCTCACCGAATCCTTTCCGCATCCGCTTCACCATATCGTCGCGGCGGTCGAATGAACTCACCGCAATGGCAGCCTGCCAATCCGCAGCTTTCAGTCCTGCAGAATTGGTTTCAATCGGTCGTTACGAACCCCGAAAGCGTTGAAGCCGGAATTTGCTCCGCTCAAGCGCAGGGTTTGATCTCATTGAAACCCGGCGAGCTTGAAAAGGTTATCACCCGCTCGCGCGCGCTCACCGCCGAGGAACGGCTGGCGATTTACGCCAACGCATATCACCACCGGCTCTTTGAATGCCTGGGGGAAGTTTTTCCAATGCTCAAGCGCACCTTGGATGAAGACGCTTTCAACGGGCTGGCTCTGGGATATCTGCAGCATTATCCGTCGCGCACCTATACGTTAAACGAGTTGGGCAGGCACTTTCCGGACTACCTCGAGCAGACCCGGCCGGCGTCGGATAATGATGTCTCAAAGGAGCCGAATGGCGAAACTGATGAGCCGGCTTCGATCGAGAACTGGCCGGATTTCCTGATCGATTTGGCCCGGCTCGAGTGGGGCATCTACGAGGTGTTCGACGGGCCGGGTATTGAGGGGTCGCAACTACTGAGCGCTTCCGATCTGACCGCAATTTCCGCGGAGGCCTGGCCGCAAATGAAGCTGAGAACCGCGGTGTGCCTGAGATTGTTGAAGACGCGCTTTCCGATTAACGACTATTTTAGCGCGCTCCGCCAAGCGAAAGTTGGGGAGGCGGTCCAAATTCCCGCCGCCCAGGAATCCTTCGTCGCGTTAACGCGCCGAGATTGGATCGTGCGCCGGCATCCGCTTTCCTTGACGCAATTTCAGTTGCTTGAGGCCCTTCAGCAGGGCAAATCCGTTGGAGAAGCCATCGAGGAGATCGTGGCTCCCGGAGCGGCCAACCTGGATCAACTCGCAGCCGATCTGCGGACCTGGTTCGCGGCATGGACACAAAACGGGTTCTTCCAATCAGTGGAACTCGGGTGAAGGCAGAACCTGGTTAGGACGCGTCGAGCCTGACCCAATTCAGGCCGAATTCATCTCCATCTGCTGGGCGCCGCCTCGACAAGCCTCGCGATTTTGCTACCTTTCCGCGGTGAGTTTTTCGAACGAGTTCAAGCCTGAGATTCAGACGGCCCTGGCCCGGCGTTGCGTCGAGTACCCGTTGTCGGCTGTGCAGGCTGCGCTCAACAAGCCGCAGCTCAACCTCTATGATTTTGCGGCGCTCATTTCACCTGCCGGGTCGAATCAGCTCGAAGAACTGGGGCAGAAGGCACGGAGGTTGACCCAACAGCGCTTCGGCAGGGTAATCCGGTTGTTTGCGCCGCTGTACCTCTCGAACGAGTGCATCAATAACTGCAAGTATTGCGGTTTTTCACGAGATAACCCGATTTTCCGGGTGACACTCAGCCTTGACGAGGTGCGCCAGGAGGCCCGGGAACTGGTGCGTCAGGGTTTCCGCAATATCCTGCTCGTTTCAGGCGAACATCCAAAGTTCATCTCGAACGCGTATCTTGAGAATTGCGTGCGGGCCGTCCACGAGTTCGCTCCGGCCATTTCACTGGAAGTGGGCCCGATGGAAACTAGTGATTATGAACCCTTGGTGCAGGCCGGTGCCGAGGGGCTTGTGGTTTACCAGGAAACGTACGATCCTGAGGTGTACGCCGAAATGCACGTCTCAGGGCCAAAGCGGAACTTTTCTTGGCGCCTGGATACGCCGGAACGGGCTTACACCGCTGGATTCCGCCGGCTCGGGATTGGCGCCTTGTATGGCCTTGCCGATTGGCGTTATGAAGCCCTTTGTCTGGCGGCTCACACCCAATATCTGCTGCGCACATGCTGGAAAGCCTGGCTGACGGTTTCTCTTCCGCGGCTGCGTCCATGTGCGGGGGAATTCCAACCGCGAACAGGAATGGATGACCGCGCGATGACCCAGCTGGTGTGCGCGTTCCGGTTGATGTTTCCGGATGTAGGCCTGGTGCTTTCGACACGCGAGTCCCCAAACTTGCGTGACGGCCTGGTGCCGCTGGGCATCACACTGATGAGCGCCGGTAGCCACACCGAACCCGGCGGCTACACCGGGGCAGGAAGTGGGGCCTTACACCACACCGAACGCGGCCGCATCGTTGAGTTGGGCGCAAGCGAATGGGCGGCCAATGAAGGCGCGCTCCGGGCCACAGGCCAATTCAACATCGCCGATGAGCGCTCGCCGGCGGAAGTGGCCCAGACTCTCAAACGCCTCGGTTACGAGCCGGTTTGGAAGGACTGGGACGCAGCCATCACTCCTTGAGGCTCGAGCGCGCGCAAAGCCCACAAACGCTCGAATGGAATCGAACTCCGAACAGGTCATTGCAAACGGCAACCCGGTGCAGGTCCGTTTCCCCTGCACACTCGAAGAGTTCCTGGTCAGCCAGCGACTGTTGCCTCGAAGCGTGGTTGTCGAACTCAACCGCGACGCTGTCGCCCCGTCGGAGTTCGCCCATCGCCAACTCCGCCCTGGTGACCGGCTGGAAATCGTGAAAATCGTTGCGGGAGGCTGACCTATGGGCGCGGGAGTCAACTCTTGTCGCACGCCCCGGACGATCTGGGCGGCAACGGCTCTTCCTGCATTTGGACGAAGGCCGCTGGCACACAAGTTTTTCGCACTGGGCTTCCGCCGCACCGTGATGGTTTTGTTTTGGGCGCTGATTCTGCCTGTTTACGCGCAGACGAATACCAACAAACCCGCTGCAACCAACGCACCCTCCGCGCTCGTTCAGGAAATTGAGGGCATGAAACCGGTTACCTTCGACCTGGACCAGTTCGCGCCGCTGCGCCAGAACACATTCCTGGGCGAGCCGCTCTGGAAATACGTCGCTTCGCTGATTTATATTTTGCTGGCTTTTTACGCGGCCAAACTCCTGGATTTGATTGCGCGAGTTTGGCTTAAACGAGTCACGTCACGAACTCAGACCGGTTTTAACGAGGTTTTGCTCGAACTGCTGCACGGGCCAATCAAGATTGTCCTGTTCCTGTTGCTGCTGGATATCGGGCTAAGCATCTTCGACTGGTCGGCCCGCATGCGGTTGTATCTCTCGAAGGCGTTCATCGTGGTTATTGCAGTGGCGTTGACGTACCTGGCCATAAAAATTCTGGACCTGCTTTTGGATGTCTGGCGCAAGCGTCATGCGCGGGAGGCGGATCGAAAGTTCAACGATCAATTGTTTTCCGTGATCCGAATCAGTCTCAACACCTTCATCATCGTGATTGCGGTGCTGGTGACGGCGCAAAACATGAATATCGATATTACCGCTGCAATTGCCTCGCTCTCGATCGGCGGCCTGGCAGTCGGTTTGGCGGCGCAGGATACGCTCGCCAACCTGTTCGGAGCTGTTGCGGTGTTTGTCGATAAACCTTTTCGGGTAGGCGACCAAATCAAGATCGAAGGCGCTGAAGGCATCGTCGAGACGGTTGGCTTGCGCAGCACCAGGGTCCGCAGCCCGGACGGAAATCTAATCGCCGTGCCCAACAAGACCATGGGCAACGCGACGATTACCAATATTTCTCAGCGGCCCGGCATCAAAACGGTCATGAACTTTTCATTGCCGCACACGCTTCCCACTGAAAAGGTGAAAAAGGTCCTGGCTTCACTTGAGGAGATTTACCGAGCCAACCCGATGACGAAGGACGTTTGGATCAGCGTGAACCAGCTCGCGGGCACTAACCTCAACGTTCAGGTGGTTCACTGGTCGAAAGGCACCGACTACAAGAAATACCTCGAGGCCATGCAGGACATGAATCTTGCCGTCAAAGACAAACTCGAAGCCGAAGGCGTTACGCTCAGCTGAGCGTCCTACCGATTTGTCAAGACTCCGGGAGCGGGTGACGCCGGTGCGGCTTCGCCCGGTTTCTGCAAAAGATTGTTCAGATTATATTTCAACATGATGGGGCCAAAGTCCGGATGTGTGCGCCCGTATTCGGCGAGTTTTCGCCCGAAATCCTGCGTTAACGAGTAAGCGTTGGTGTATTCTTTAAGCTGCTGAGCGGCCTGGGGAGCCAGAGCTTGCAACTCGCCTTTGGTAACCCGAACTTGCCGCCACAAATACACCGAGAGGGTCCCGCTTACCAGAATGAGCACGAGCATCAGGGAGGAGACCGATTGCCGCAAAGATTCGCATTCGCGTTGGAGGTCCCTGAACTCGGATGAAGTGGGGCCGGTGGCGGGTTGGTTGTCCATAAAATCTACTTCGCTGCGGGCTTGTTCGTGGATGCGCCAGGTTTCAAGCCGGCCCCTTCGAGGATGGGATTGATCGCCGGATTATGCGTGCTGTATTCCATGACATCGTTAATAAGCGACACCAGGCCTGCGCGATACCCCTGAGCCTGAGCCACGCTGCGCTGCACGCCGGCTAGTTCCCGCGCGTAATGAATGTAAAGCAGGCAGAACAAAACCGAGGCCAGCGCGCTAGCCACAAGAATGAACATCAGAAATGTTGTCGCCTGACTCTTTTTCATATGAGCGCAAACTTTAATGATTTAGCCGGCGGGTTGTCCAACCTGATTTTATAAGAGCCGGGTTTTGCGCGACGTTCTGTTCCCGTTTCCGGCGTGACCACGGACCGATCTTGTGGCAGGTTGCGACGCGTGACCACGACCGAGGCGATTAAATTATTGGAAGGGTTCAGGGCTGGAACGGTTGAGCGTGACAGGGTGCTGCAAGCGTTCCAGGCCGCGCCCGTTGCGGATTTGGGCTTCGCCCAGGTGGACACGCACCGCGGATTGCGCCGGGGATTTTCCGAAGTGATTTTCGGGGCGGGCAAACTGCCCGGCCAGGTTGTGCGGATTGCCGAAAAGCTGCTCGAACACGAGCACCGGGTGTTGGTAACTCGGGCGACGCCGGAACACGCGGCCGCCATGCGCAAGAAATTCAAGGATACGACTCACCACGAGCAGGCGCGGTGCTTAACCATTGATCGCAAGCCTTTGCCAAAACGGCCCGGCACCATCGCGGTGGTATGCGCCGGGACCAGCGACTTGCCGGTGGCCGAAGAGGCGGCGCTAACGGCCGAAATCATGGGCAACACCGTGGAGCGAATTTCAGACGTAGGAGTGGCGGGCGTTCATCGTTTGTTTGGACGCCTGAGCACCATTCAAGCCGCCAACATTGTCATTGTGGTCGCGGGAATGGAAGGGGCCTTGCCCAGCGTGGTGGCGGGCCTGGTCGCTCGGCCTGTCATCGCTGTTCCCACCAGCATTGGCTATGGGGCTAATTTCGGCGGCCTGGCCGCGCTTCTGGGGATGCTCAACAGCTGCGCCAGCGGCATGACAGTGGTAAACATTGATAACGGCTTCGGCGCGGGTTACGCCGCCAGCCAGATTAACGCTTTGGCAGCCGACGAATAATCGGCAACAGTTCCTATTCGATGAAAACTCTGTACCTCGACCTTTTCAGCGGGAT
>DATGLT010000178.1:0-3637 GCA_035294005.1 Verrucomicrobiia bacterium | reverse complement strand
AGTTCCCGATCCTGCGGACTAGTACCATTCGCAAAGCCAAACCAATTGCCCTTGGTCTGTTGCCTTACTGATACATTTGTTGAATCCGAAGCACTTGGTTCCGGTTCCACGACCTCTATTCCAGCGTGAGCGGTGACGCCTGGATAAGCGCCAACAACCATTGCTCTAATTCCGCCGCTCCCCACGCTGTTAGGTGCTTCGAAGATTTTCAAGAATGAGCCATCGCGACGGGTATTCAGTACGGCACAAGGCCACGGAGGTGCTGTCGCGATAACTCCGGTGCCGCCAAAAGAGCACCATAGTTGAACCGTGGCATCTGCCACAGCGTTTCCGTTAACGTCCTTGACCTCCCCCGAAACGGTGTACGATTCCCCTGGGTGTAGCTGAGAAGGAGTTGTTACGACATGCAGAAGGCCAAGGGTTTGGCCTGGACCCCATATTTCTTTGTTCGGCCGCGCATCGTTCAGACTGTTCACTAAAGTTGTTACGCCCCATTGGCCCGCACTTTGCGCGAACTCGGTGTAATTTATCCCCAAGTACAAGGCGCCGGAACTAGTTGAGTGAAATGTGGCTCCGGTTCCGATCTCGAAGACTAGCCCCTGCTCGCCAATGCGGCCAATGAGCGAACCGCACGGTAAAGCACTGCTAGGGAGGAGGTCTGTTCTAAGGTTGTACATCGGTCCATAAGAATCCTCGCAGGAGAGACCTGGCGATTCAGGGACGCCATTGACAGCAGCCAGCAGGAGCCCGTCCGGAGACGCATTGGCCGAACCGAGCCGCATCTCGCCCCGGGCAGTGATCGACACCAAATCTCCTGGATGAAGTTCAATCCCAGTGCGCGTCCATGCTTGTTTTGGATAGATCGTCCATTGACTTGGGATTCCTGCACGCAATGCACCGCTGTCGAGTTCAGACTGCGTCGCATGCCCGCCTAAAATCGTAGCGCTCCAGCTCCCAGAGTTATCGCCGAAAAAGTTATCGTTTACGCCTAAGTAAAGCTCGCCATTTGCACTGGACATGAAATGTCTGCCGGCGCCGACCTCGAAGATGCTACCCGATGGTCCAATCCGTCCCAATAATGACCAGCACGGCAATTGAGGAGCCACGAATGGCACGTTAACTTTTCCAATGTCCATGCAATCAGGCGGCGTACCTGCCGGAGTAGCCTTTGCGCCACTGAGGTTTGTTTGAATAACGCCGACAGCAGAGATCGTTACGTCGTCACCAATCCGCACCTGAATGCCGGTGGGGGTCCACGGGCGGTTCGCCGGCACTGCGATGTTCGTCTCCTCTGCATTGCCTGACTGAGCACCGCCTACAATCTGGCCGTCCGCTACTCCTGACGGCAGTGAAGAAGGAACTGAGCATGGCCCCGGCCGGCTCCTCTCTTCCTCCACGTGCCGATTCCATGCTTGGGCTTCCTCCGCTGAACTCAGCAGTGGCGGAGGATGTACGTGACCCCTCATCCAACTGAGCCTGCCGACAATCTCTTCGCTTACGCAGGAATTGCCGATCAAGGCGACCTTTTCTTTGTCCGTCAGTTTAAGCCGCACCTTATCCGCGCCTTTGAAGAGCACGTTTGGACCTTCATCCGTCATCTTGTACCGATAGATGTCCACCCCGTTGGGCTTGATTTCAACTGTGTTCTGTATTGCCAAATATCGTGTGCCGCGATATTGGAATTTGAGCCAGAGATGGTTGACTTGGTCATCTATCTCCAACGGTCCTTTGTCTGGCAGGGTCTGCACGACGCCTTTGCACTGCTCCGAGCATTGCGCGACCCCCATAACGGGGCTGGCAATCGTCGCTAGGCCTACGCCGGCCACAAATAGAATCTGGGTGGCAAAGTCTTTAACCCGGCCAGCGCTGGCCCTCGGCGCACCAGTTTGCAGTTGATCGATTGCACCACGGGTGACTCGCTGATCCTGAACAGATCCAATTTGGCTACTGCCGAGAATCAGCTTGCTGCCTTGTGTTTCCATCGCGCTCCCCGTCACTCCCCCGCTTTCAACGTGATGAAGCAGAAATCCTGAGCTGGTTAATAACCCGCTGCACGCCGGCTGTTGATTTGGCGATGCGCTCCGCTGCGGCCTTCTCGGCAGGGGTGTTGACCGTGCCGACGAGTGTAACTACACCCTTCTGGGCGGTGACGAGAATTTCTCGTGTTCGGAGAGCTGGGTCCTTGAAAAGATTGTTGTTGATGTTCCCGATTATTGCCTCGTCGGGGACATGCGCGTCCGTCCGTACACCCTTACGGTCACCAGCGTTGGATTTGCGAATCATTGGGGCCTGGGTGACCGGTTGAGAGGGGTTCCCCCCTGAAGGTTGTCCGATGGAGCTGAAGCAATTAACTCCGATATTAGCGAGTTGCGATGCTTCGGCTGAGGCCGCCATTTCTGCTGCGCGTTGCTGGGCGCCTGCTTGCCCGTAAGCGAAGACTGCCGCTTGGTCACCTTGAAGACGACTGCTCGAAACCAGGGCGATGATTCCGTTCGAGATAAGCTCGTAGTCCAGCTGGTAGGCGAGCGAGACTTGAGCGTTAATAAGGCCTTCTGCGTCGGCTGCGGTCTCGCCAGCGCCAACGTCTGCGTAGCCGGACGTATATAACTGCGTTGCCAAAGAGTTCAGGGAAGGGATCTCCACAACCGCTAGATTAGCGAGCTTGTTCCGTTCCTGAATCAGATTCGCTTGTTGAAGTGAATACTGGTTTATGTCTTTCGCAACTTCGAGGAGCAGGTCGAACTGAGCAAAATCGACAGCCCCACTGAGGGCTTGCGAAAATCCTGCCCCCGTCGCCACTAGGGCGTCCCGTGCGGAGAACTGGGCCAAGAAATACGCCATCAGACCATTCGTGACGCCATAGGCGGATGCATCCACCAACAGACTAAGTCCAGCTGTAAGCTGGTCCTGTGCGAAATTCTGCAGCACTCCCTTGGCGAAATTTAGTACTCCAGGGCGAAGACTGCTTACCGGAATTCCAAGATCTTCAAAGATCAGCTTAGCAATGTCTCCCGCGTTGCTGCCCTTCGCGGAGAACGCTATGGCCACCTGCGAGGCATTATATGCCGCTCCTGCCAGAAAACAACCTTGTGGGTCAATTGCTTTCAGGATCTTATCGGCATTCCCGTTACCGTTTACTTGGTATACCAGTTGCGGATATCCTTTTGAAAGTGCAGCAATAGTGTCTACGAACTTCGTTTCCTGGTCTTGGGCAGATGGATCCCTCGAAATCTGACTGATGGTTCCTTGTACCAGGGTGTCAACCCAAGTACTGATATTAATGTCATTAACTACAGTTGCCAAAACACTGCCGACATCCCCGAGCCATTGCCCGGTTACCACGGGCTGAAATGCTTGCACGATCGAATTATAGTTCACGCCGCCCGTACGGTTGAGGCAATCATATTCGTATGCCCAAAGCAAAGTGTCATAGAGGACTTGATATTTGGCGGTCGAGTTCACGTTTATACCGTTCGTGTCAAACACATCCACTCGAGAAATGGACGGAGTTAGTCCAATAGTGGAAGGACACGAGCGGATAGAAACACTCTCCTTCAGGGGGTTAAACAAGAACAATCCCTGGTGCAAGTATTCCGCCTGGGGTGATAGCGGAATCCCAGTAGTGCCATAAGTGGAG
>DATGLT010000177.1:0-17260 GCA_035294005.1 Verrucomicrobiia bacterium | reverse complement strand
CCATTTTTGCTCTCTCAACAGTCGGGGCAGGGCTATTTGTGGGCACGCCGCTCTTGGGCGGCGAAGCGCCACGACGCACGCGAATGGGATTGGTGACCTACGCCTTAGGTATCCACCAAAAGAATTCATGGGGCGGACGGCATTCGGGCCTGACCCCGGCGATGGCGCTGCTCGAAGAAGCGCATGATCTGGGCGCGGCCGGGATTCAGGTCGAGATCAACCCTCAGGACCTTGCTCAAGGCCCCGAACTTCGGCGCAAAGCGGAGGGTTGGCAGATGTACATCGAGGCGAGTTTCAGCCCGCCAAAATCAGCCGACGATGTGGAACGGTTTGACCAATGCGTTCGAGCGGCCCAGGCTGCCGGCGCGACGCTTGCCAGAACGGTGATCATGCCCGGCCGCCGCTACGAACAATTCAAATCGATCGAGGAGTTTCATGCCGCCGAACGCGCCGGGCTCCAGGCCTTGCAGTGGGCCGACCCGGTTCTGGTCCGACGCCAATTCAGGTTGGCGGTCGAAAATCACAAGGACCAGCGCATTTCGGAAAAGCTGGCGACTCTGAAGCAACTCGGCAGCGACCGGGTGGGATTGTGTGTCGACGTCGGCAACAGCTTCACCCTGATGGAAGATCCGCTGGAGGTCGCCAGGGCGTACGCGCCGTTTGCCTTCAGCGCACACTTCAAAGACCAGGCGGTGCAAGAGTGTTTTCAGGGCTTCCTGTTCGCCGACTTGCCGCTTGGAAAAGGATTCCTGGACCTGGCCGCCCTCTCCAGGACGTTGCTGACCGCCAACCCAGCGTTGCATTTGAACCTTGAACTGATCACGCGCGACCCGCTGGTGGTCCCGGTTTTTGACGAGCGGTTCTGGGTCACGATGCCGGATCTTCCTGCGAGGGATCTGGCCAGAGTGATTGCGGTTGTGAAGAATGCAGGCTCCCGCGCTCCGTTTCCCGTAATTTCCCAACTGCCCGTCGAGCGCCAGCTGGCAATGGAATTGGACAATGTGACGCAAAGCCTGACTTTTGCCCGCGATCGGCTTGGAATGATTTGAGTTAAAATATTTACATTCCCTGATCGGCTTCATAAGCTTTGCCACAATCGGGCAAAATATGGCACCTGCAAAAAGGTCTTTTCCTGGCGTGCGGACCATGAAACGCCGGAAGTTCTACGCCGACCTGCTCACGGCCATTATTGCCGGTTTGATTCTATCGGGATTGCTCGCGGCCACGCTCTGGTTCCTTGCGCGGCACCGCTTTTGAGCTTCTGGGCCGGGCCTACCAATCACCTTTAGTTGCCGGCAAATCCCTGAGCTTTGAGCCAGAACACCAGGTCCTGGGTCCAGGGATGGCGGTGCTCCGGGTCCCATTTGGAGCTGCCCAGTCCGATCCCGTGGCCGCCTTTCTGATAGATGTGCAGATCGAAAGGCACTCCCGCTCTGCGCAGCGCGGCAGCAAACTGCAAGCTGTTTTCAACGGGCACAGCCTTGTCCTCCCAGGTGTGCCAAAGAAATGTGGGCGGGGTCGCCTTGGTAACCTGCAGCTCGTTCGAGAGATTTTGCACCAGTTCTGGAGAAGGATCTTTTCCCAGGAGGTTCGCCTTGGACCCTTGATGGGTAAACTCGCCCATCGTAATGACCGCGTAACACAGGATGCCTATGTCCGGGCGGGAGCTCTCCCGGTCCACCGGGTCTGAGGCATCGGGGTTTCCAATATCAAAGTGAGTCAACAGCGTCGACGCGAGGTGTCCGCCCGCCGAGGATCCCATAATCCCGATGCGATGGGGATCGACATGCCATTCCGTGGCGCGAGCGCGGACTGTGCGCACTGCGCGGGCGGCGTCCTGCAACATCACAGGATGCCGATAGCCAGCCGAGCCAAGCCGATATTTCAGGACGAACCCTGCTATGCCTTGCTCGTTGAGAAAGCGCGCGTAATCGACCCCTTCATGCGGCGCCAAACCGCCGTAACCGCCACCCGGGCAAATGACAATCGCAGCGCCCGTCGCCTTGCCCGGGTCAGGAAGATAACGGGTCAGGGTCGGAGTATCCTTGTCCTCGGTTCCGAGGGCGCCCGGTGCTCCATTGGGCCAGAGCGTAAAACTTTGATCGGTTTGTGCCGAGGCCGAAAAGGAGCAGGCGCAAATTCCTGCAATGGTAAGAAGGCGTTTCATCGGCTCGAGGATAGCCCCGGCCTGTTTTTGTGCCACAGGAATTTGTCGAGACGACGTCGACGCCCGCTTTTTGCTGAGCCGCGGCGTAACGAAATGCTTTGCTTTGTTTCCCTAGCAGCTCGTCGGTATTTCCTGCAGGACTTCCACGCAGTGAGCCACTGCGCCTTGAACAAACCCCAGGCACTCGACCGCGCCTTTGGGTTTGCCCGGCAGACAAATGACCAGGCTCCGATCCACTACGACCGCCAGGCACCGCGACAGGATCGCATTGGGCGTCAGCTTAAGCGATTCCATTCGCATGGCTTCTCCAAAACCGGGAAGTTCGCGCAAGGCGATTTCCCTCACCGCCTCCGGCGTGACATCCCGCAGGGCGACGCCCGTGCCCCCCGTGGTTAGAACGAGTTGGCAGCCTTTCGCAATCTGCTCGCGAATGGCGCGTTGGATCTCCCGCTTTTCGTCGGGAACGATCAACTCGGCCACAACGGTCCAGGCATAAGCCTCGGCGGCTTTCTTGAGCGCCGGCCCCCCCAGGTCATCGTATAACCCTTTTGAAGCGCGGTCGGAGATCGTAATAATTCCGGTTTGGATCTGCATGGTTCTGCCGAATGGCCTGTCAGGTTTGAGGTCGCTTGGTTTTGGAGACGAGCCGGATTTGGGAGATGCGCATCTTTTTATCGACGGCTTTGCACATGTCGTAAATGGTCAACGCGGCGACACTCACCGCGGTAAGGGCTTCCATTTCAATGCCGGTTTGCGCGGCGATTTTTGCCGAGGCGACGATCACAATCCGATCGGCCGTGTCCGGAATCTCAAGCGTCACTTCGCAATGTGTGAGCGGGAGCGGGTGGCATAACGGGATGAGTTCGCCGGTCTTTTTAGCCGCGAGGATTCCGGCCAATCGCGCCGCCCCGAGCACGTTGCCCTTCGCGATTCTCTGCGAACGGATGAGTTTGACGGTGGCCTTTTGCAGGCGAATTTCTCCGCGCGCCACCGCTTCGCGAATCAGAACGGGTTTTGCTGAGACGTCCACCATGTTCGCTTCGCCGCGCGAGTTGATGTGCGTGAGTCGTTTCAATGGGCCAACCCCTTTTTCCAGGCTGTCACCGCATCCCGGATTTGTTCGGCGGCATTGAGCCTGGGTTTGACATGCTTCAGCTTGGACCACGGCCAAAGACCGACTAAATCATGGATGACCAGGATCTGCCCGTCACAACCGGCGCCGGACCCGATTCCAATTGTAGGGATTTTGATGTGTTCGGTGATCGCGGCTGCGACCGGGGGGGACACCAGTTCAAGCACGATGGCGAAAGCGCCGGCCGCTTCGAGCGCCTGCGCGTCGGCGATCAATCCGTCGCGCTCCTGCTCCTTCTTGCCCTTGATATGGTAGCCGCCTTCCTCGCGGACGTGCTGCGGCAGCATGCCCAGGTGCCCAAGAAAGGGAATTCCAGCGGCAACGATTGCCCGTACCTGCTCGATAATAGATTGGCCGCCTTCGCCTTTAACGGCTTCGGCTCCCGCGTCCTGGAGGCGACGGGCCGTCGCAAGGGCGGTGGCGGGGTTTTCGTAACTCCGATAGGGCATGTCCGCCGCGACCAGCGCCTGCGGCCTGGCGCGCGCCACGGCGCGCACGTGATGCTCGATATCTTCAACCTTCACTTCGGTTGTGTCGGGATACCCGAGCACCACCATTCCGAGAGAGTCGCCTACCAATAACAGGGGGATGCCGGCTTCATCGAGAATCTTTGCCATCGGAAAATCGTACGCTGTGAGCGATGCAATCTTCTCGGGGCCGCCTTTCATGGCCCGTATTTGAGCAGCGGTGACCTTGCCTGCCATACGGGTGTCAGGTTTTGAAACTGGCCAGCAGTTCATCCGGGGTAACCGTCGCGGTGCCGACTTTGCCCACCACGATGCCCGCGGCATGATTCGACACGATGGCGGCTTCCACGGGCGAAGCCCCGGCGGCGATGGCCAGTGTGAAAGTCGCAATGACGGTGTCTCCGGCGCCGGAGACGTCGAATACTTCCTGCGCAACGGTCGGGATATGGAAGGGCGGTTTATCTCGTTGACAGAGCAGCATCCCCAACTCGCCTAGCGTGATGAGGAGCAGGGCGGGTTTCAATTCCGCCAGCAACCGATCAGCGACGCGCATCAGGTTTTCATCCGCCAGCGGGTTGGCGTTCCTGGTGTCATCGGGCAACCGCGCCAATTCAAAAGCTTCCTTGCGGTTTGGAGTGATGAGTGAAAGCCCGCGCAGGTTCAAGTGATGAACCGGTTTGGGATCCAGGCTCAGCCACAGTCCGCGTTTGCGACACAGCGCCTTGATGTCTTCGAGCAACGATTGCACAACCACGCCCTTGCCGTAATCGCCGACGATCACGGCAGAGGCGCCGCCGATTGTCTTTGCCAGTGAAGCCGACAAACGGCGGGTGAGTGATGAATCAATGCCGTCCCGCGCCTCGCGATCGATTCGAACCACCTGTTGAGTATGGGCCACGATTCGCGTCTTCACACTGGTGGGCCGCGAGCGGCTGGTGACCAGGCCCCGGCAACCGATGTGATGCGCCGTCAGCAGGTTTCTCAACTGGTGCGCGGCGGGGTCCTTGCCGATGACGCCGTGCAATTCCGCCGAGACGTGCAAAGATGTGAGGTTGCGGGCGACGTTTGCCGCCCCGCCAGGCATGCTGCTTTCGTGGTCAAACTCCACTACCGGCACTGGCGCTTCCGGCGAAATGCGCGCCACTTTGCCCCACACAAACTGGTCGAGCATGACATCTCCCAAAACGAGGATTCTCGTCTGCGCGGCCGCGCTGAGAATCTTCCGAACTCGATTCCGCGAAAGCGTTTGCAAGGCCATGGCTAGGTGCGGTCCAGAAATGCTGTCAAAGGACTGGTCGGGCTGGCGGCTTCCTGTTCAATGGCAGCCCCTGATTCGAACGCCGCGCGTCCCGCTTCGACCGCCATCTTGAAGGCGACGGCAAGCCGGTTTGGATCGTGGGCGACAGCAATGGCGGTGTTTACCAGCACTGCATCGGCCCCCATTTCCATGGCTTCCGCCGCGTGACTTGGAGCGCCCAGCCCGGCGTCGACCACCACAGGGACCGTGGCTTGCTCGATGATGATCCGAATTTGATCGCGCGTCTGGATACCCCGGTTAGAGCCGATCGGCGATCCCAAGGGCATTACGGTGGCGGTCCCGACGTCCTGCAGGCGCTTGGCTAAAACCGGATCCGCATTGATGTAAGGCAAAACCGTGAAATCTTCTTTCACCAGCAATTCCGCCGCCCGCAAAGTTTCAACGGGGTCCGGCAATAAATAGCGAGGGTCGGGATGAATCTCCAGTTTCACCCATTTGGGCAAGCCCGCCGCGGCGGCCAGGCGCGCCAGGCGCACCGCTTCTTCGGCATTCATTGCCCCGCTCGTGTTGGGCAGCAAAAGAAAACGGCTCGAATCGATGAATTCCAGGATGTTTGCAAACGGATCTTTTTTCCCGCTCAAATCGGCCCGGCGCAGTGCCACGGTGACGATCTCCGCGCCGCTCGCTTCGAGAGCAGAACGCATTGCCTCGGGCGACGAGAATTTTCCCGTGCCGAGAATCAGCCGCGACCTGAAGATTCGGCCCGCGATGACAAGTGACTGGTTCTGCAATGACACGGCGGCCAATGTGGCTTCAGGTTAAGTCTTTGTCGAGCAACGAACGGCCTTCCGCCATGCTGGACTTCGCGGTCAAAGCGCGCCCATAATAAAGCCCAGATGACTGGAACGGAGGAAACCCTATGAATCGTCGAACTTTTATTAAAACTACACTGGCGTCGGCGGCCCTGGCTGAAATGGCAGGCCCGGGATCGATCGGTAGCGGCGCTGAATCCACGCAAACCAACCCGCTGCCGCGCTGGCGCGGATTCAATCTCACCGATTTCAATTCTCCCAATCCCTCGCCCGAGCGGCGTGGCACGACTGACGACGACCTCAAATGGATGGTCGATTGGGGGTTCGATTTCATCCGGTTGCCCATGGCCTACCCGCGATACGTGAATTTTGACCGGACAAAGCACATCACCCCCGACGAGGTTTGCAGCATTAACGAACAGGAAGTCGACCGAATCGAAGCGTTCGTGCGCAAAGCCCAGGGCTTCGGCCTGCACGTGAGCCTCAACCTGCACCGCGCGCCCGGGTATTGCATCAACGCCGGGTTTAACGAGCCGTATGACTTGTGGAAATCCAGGGAGGCCCAGCAAGCCTTCGATTTCCACTGGGGCATGTGGGGAAAACGATTCAAAGATGTGCCCAGGTCGAAGGTCAGTTTTGATCTGTTGAACGAACCTTCAATGCGCGTCGACATGAATGATCAACATTCCCGAAGCAGCGTCATTCCAGGAGACCTGTACCGCGCCGTCGCCAAAGGGGCGGTGGACGCCATCCGCGCTTCAAACCCGAACCATTTGGTCATCGCGGACGGCAACAGCGTGGGCAACCAGGTGACTCCGGAGCTGATCGATTTGAACATCGCGCAAAGCTGTCGTGGTTACAATCCCGGGTATATCTCGCATTACAAAGCGCCGTGGGCCAATAAGGATCCGGAGAAATGTCCAACCCCGGTCTGGCCCGGCAAAATGAATGGTGAGGAGTTCGGCGAACCCCGGCTGGAAAAGTATTACCAACCATGGATAGAGCTGGTCGATCGAGGCGTGGGCGTACATTGCGGCGAATGCGGTTGTTGGAACAAAACCCCACACGACGTGTTTCTGGCCTGGTTCAGAGACGTGCTTGATATTTTAACGAGCCACAAGATTGGATACGCCCTTTGGAATTTCCGGGGCGACTTTGGAATACTCGATTCCCGGCGGGAAGATGTGAAGTACGAGGATTGGCACGGACACCAGCTGGACCGAAAGCTTTTGGAGCTGTTGAAGGAACACTGAGCCGGGAGGTGCCGGCGGCGGTTCAGAACTGGGTAGACGAAACAACGACGCAGTGACGTCCGGCCGCTGCAGTCAAAACGCTGGAGATTTAAAACCAGCTTAGGCTAAAATGTTGCCATGTGTTCAGCGCGTATCGCAGGTTTTGTTGGCCGGCTGGTTGGGACGTTCATGACTATAGGAGCTCTGGCGGTCCAAGCGCAAAGCCCTTTGCTGATCTACACTGACCACCTTGTTAACGGGTTCCAGGATTGGAGCTGGGCCTCGCGCAACTTAACGAATAGTGCTCCGGTTCATAGCGGGAAGAATTCGATCAGCGTGACTGCCTCCGCTTGGCAGGCGCTTTCATTTTGGCACCAGGATCTGAACGCCACGCTTTATTCGAATCTTACACTTTGGGCCAATGGCGGCTCCGCGGGGGGACAGCGATTGCAGGTTTACGCCGAATACGGGACGAACTCCGGGCGCACCGTGGCATTGCCACCGTTGAAAGCCGGAACCTGGCAATTGATCCAGGTCCCATTGTCCCAGCTTCAGGTGGCGAATGTGACCAACCTGAACCGCATCAGCTGGCAACTCACCAGCTCAGGCGCCTCGGGAACATTCTACATCGACGACGTGGAACTGGACGCCGCTCCAGCGCCTTTGGTGCACCTCTCCGTCAATGTTGGCCAACCGCTTCGCTTTGCGGACCCGAGGTGGTTTGGAGTGAACACGGCTGTTTGGGACAGCAATTTCGACACGAGTTCGACCGTTTCATTTTTGCGCGCAATGGGTATGCGGATTCTTCGATTCCCAGGAGGGTCGCTTTCGGACGAATATCATTGGGCTTCGAATACCAGTCTCAACAACACGTGGCATTGGTCGACGGCTTTCGCCAATTTCGTTCACGTGGCTACGAACGTCGGTGCGCAAGCCTTTATCACCGTCAACTACGGGACGGGCACGCCCGCGGAAGCAGCGGCATGGGTGGCCTCTGCGAACGTGACAAATCATTTCGGCTTCAAGTACTGGGAAATCGGCAACGAGGTTTACGGAACTTGGGAGACCGACAGCAATTCGCTCCCGCACGACGCTTACACGTACGCGGTCCGGGCGGCGTCTTACATCGCACAGATGAAAGCTGCAGATCCGACGATCAAAGTGGGCGTTGTGGCGACGCCGGGGGAGGACAGTTCGTCCAACGGTTATACCAATCACCCTGCGCTGAACCCACGCACCGGTGTCACTCATTACGGCTGGTTGCCGGTCCTGCTAACGACGTTGAAAGGTCTCGGCGTCACGCCGGATTTCATCGTGCATCATCGTTACCCCGAGTTCACGAATGCGGCCAATCCCGTGGGCAGTGACAGCGATGCGTTTCTGTTGCAATGTTTCGACCGCTTGGTTTGCGGATGCCGCGGAGTTGCGCCAGGAAATTTCAGATTACTTCGGCAGTGCCGGAACCAACATCGAGTTGGTCTGCACCGAGAACAACAGCGATGCGGGCGCCCCGGGAAAGCAGTCTACGAGCCTGGTGAACGGCCTTTACTACGCCGACAGCCTGGGCCAGTTAATGAAAACGGAGTTCAACGCTTTCGTCTGGTGGGACCTGCGCAACGGTACCGATACCAACGGGTGCTTTGACCCGGAACTCTATGGCTGGCGTTCTTACGGAGACCTCGGGATCATTAACGGTCTGAACAACGTCGACCCGGTTTTCTATGCCGCCAAAATGATGTCGGCGTTCATCGATGCCGGGGACCAGGTCCTCGCCGCTTCCAGCGACTACCCGTTGCTTTCTGCGTACGCCGCGCGAGGAAAAAGCGGCGAACTGCGGTTGCTCGTGTTGCACAAGGATCCATCGACCAATTTCACTGCAGAGATCTCTTTAGCCGGTTATCTCCCTTCACCAGCGGGGCAAACTCTGTGCTACGGGATACTCCAGGATGATGCTGCTCGCACCAACGCGACTGCTTCAGCCCAGGACGTTTCCACGAATGTTGTGGCCGGACTCGGCACGAACTTCACGTATACCTTTGCGCCCCTTTCGCTGACGTTGATCTCGTTCCCCCCGGCCGCTCCGAGCCTGACACTCTTGCCGCCGGTTCCACCAACCAGCCAGGTGACCTTGGAACTCCGAGGCCAGCCCGGAGTTCGTTATGTCATCCAGAGCTCTTCCGACCTCCTTGCCGGGCCATGGTCGAGCATCTCCACCAACACGCTTGCGTCCACCACGCTCGACCTGGCCTACCCTTCGGGCCAGGCGACCCGATATTGGCGGGCAGTATGGCAGCCTTAAGCCGTAGTCGGTGAGGCGGCGAGGGGACGGGCTTTGATTTTGCCTGTTTTGCTCGTTATCTCGGCGGCTACCGATTCGCCTAGAACCTGAAGTCGAACGCGAGGCTCACGGCATGGGTTTGAGTCCGTCCCATTCGCATGGTGTCACTGGCTGTGTTTTCCGTGAAATCAGCGCGCCAGTTCGCTCCGTCCGCGGCGAAATAGCGATACTCCACGCTTAATCCCATACTCTCATTGATTTGATAGCGCAGGCCGGCAAAGGCTTGCCAGGCAAACACCGTATCCGAAATGTTTCCATGCAGTGATGTTCCGTTGATATCGATCCGGCCGACATCGATGATTGCTTCCGAAAACCCGACGCCTGCGCCCGCATATGGAGTGAGCGGTGATGAGTTCGGATATTGGAATTTTCCGTTCACCAGGAAGGGCACGTTTGCAAACCACGCGTCGTGGACCCGATCCGCGCCGGTGATTGAGCTGATTTGGTTCTCTAAAAAGCCGATTTCGAATTCCGGCGCAAACCACTGGCAAACCTGGTACCCTCCGGCAATCCCGCCGCGCAGTCCAGGGTCGAACTTTACGCGGGTCCCCGGGGCGACCGGGCCAAAAAATTCCTTTAGATTGGTGTTCAGTGTAATGTCGCCGCCCGCGTCGGCTTTCAAGTAGAAACCGGTATTTTGGGCAAATGCCGGCAAGCAAGCCGCCGCGGCTATGCCGCAGGTGAGAGTTGTCCAACGGAAAGGGTTAGTTGTTTTCATAAATCGTCTCGAGTTCGGAGTTTAAACCTTGTGTTCCGAGTAAGCCTTTGTTTTGCGGCTGTCAATTTTAAAAAAGATTCCAGTTTGAATTTCGGCGGGAGCTCCCTACGTTTAGGTGATGTTTCGGCCATGCATTGACCTTCACGAAGGCAAGGTGAAACAGATCGTGGGCGGCACGCTTGAGAATGAGTCGGGCAACCTGAAGACGAATTTTGTCTCGGACCGTTCTGCGGCGTGGTATGCGGGTTTGTACAAACGGGACGGTCTCAAAGGTGGCCACATCATCCTGCTTGGCCCAGGCAACGAAGAGCAGGCCTTGGCTGCCCTGGCGGCTTACCCCGGCGGGCTTCAGTTGGGTGGCGGCGTAAACCTGGACAACGCCCGATCCTGGCTGGATTCCGGGGCTTCGCACGTGATTGTCACTTCCTGGGTGTTCAATGGCGGTCAGATCGATCGGACCCGGCTTGGACAGATTTCCCAGGCGATTGGCAGGGAACGCCTCGTGCTGGACCTAAGCTGCCGCCGCCGCGGCGACGACTACTTCGTCGTGACGGATCGATGGCAAAAATTTACGGACGTGACGATCAACGGCCCAAACCTGGAACGCTTATCCGGATCCTGCGCCGAGTTCCTGGTCCACGCCGTCGATGTCGAAGGCCTGTGCCGCGGTATTGACGAGGAGTTGGTGGACAAGCTTGCCCGGCTTTCTCCGATTGCCTGCACGTACGCCGGCGGGGCTCGCTCGCTGGCCGATCTGGATCGCGTTTCGGCCCTCGGTCAGGGTCGCGTCGACCTGACCATCGGATCGGCCTTGGATATCTTTGGCGGCGACGGGGTCAAATATTTGGACGCGGTAGCATTCAACCAAAAGCACAGCGGCAGCAGCGCCCGAAAGGTTCACTCAGCATGAATGTTCGAAGATGGTTACATGAACATTCCTTGAAGTTGCTGGCGATTCGCGACACGCCTGAGGCCATCGCGGGCGGCGTTGCGATTGGCGTTTTCTTCGGGTTTACTCCTTTGTTTGGTTTAAAGACCCTCTCGGCCATCTTTTTCGCATGGCTCACCCGAAGTAATATTTTGGCCGCGGTGATCTCGGGCGCTTTACATGATGTCATACTGCCTTTCATGCCGATCATTTACCGATGGGAATACAGCCTCGGTTTTTTTATGTTGAGCGACCCTCATCATTGGCCTCCTCCGCTCCGGCACATGCATTTTGAAGGCGGCGCGTGGCGCCATTGGACGACGTTTTTCACAGTCGGCAAACCGTTGCTTGTGGGCGGCTGCGTGGCTGCCGCCCCCTTTGCGCTCCTCAGCTTTTTCATAACGCGCGAAATTGTCGCGCGCCATCAACGCAAAAAGCGCGCCGAAGAGGCGCCGCAGCCCGACATTGCAAATCCCACGTAGTTGACTGAACGGGTTTGGGGCATCTCGCGAGTCTTGACGGCCGTGGCGCAAAGCCAAACAATTGCCCGCAATTTATGCGTCTAAAGCTTATCCCCCTGGCCGGCCTGCTGACTGCGACTCTGTCGGTTGGGCAAACCTACGAACAAAAGCCCGCCGATCCGGCGTTTGAAAATTTCAACCCGGTGGCAGCGCCCGAACCCAAAGGCTTGATGCTGCGGCGCGGCGATCGGCTCGCCATCTGCGGCGATTCAATTACCGAGCAGAGGAAGTACTCGCGCCTGATGGAGGATTACCTGACGGTGTGCGTGCCAGAATTGGAAGTCACGGTGCGTCAGTACGGCTGGAGCGGCGAGCGTGCGCCGGGCTTTCTAGCGCGCATGACAAACGATTGCCTGCGCTTCAAGCCGACCATCGCCACGACCTGTTACGGGATGAATGACCATGAGTACCGCCCCTATGAACAACGCATAGGCGACACCTACCGCCAAAGTTCCACCGGCGTGGTTGAGGCGTTCAAAGCCAATGGAGCCCGCGTCATCCAGGGTTCGCCGGGATGCGTTGGCAAAATTCCGTTCTGGGTGAAAAGCGCGACCGGCACGGTGGAAGATCTGAACCTGAACTTGTGCACGCTGCGCAATATCGGGATTGAAATCGCCGGCCAGGAGCGTGTCGGTTTCGCCGACGTATTCTGGCCGATGCTCGTGGCCGGTGTTAATGCCCGGAAAGAGTACGGGACGAATTATGCCATCGCGGGAAAAGACGGAGTGCATCCTGCCTGGGCCGGACACACTGTGATGGCGTATGCTTTTTTGAAAGCGCTCGGCATCAACGGCGACATTGGGACTTTTACAGTCGATCTCAAGCGAGGCAAACTAAAGACGAGCAAGGGCCATGAAGTCCTGGGCGCCAGGAACGGCACTTATACAATCCGCAGTTCGCGCTATCCGTTCTGCGGTTGTGTCGAGAACAATGTAGCCAAGGATCTGTATCCAACCTGCTCGAATGACGACCTCGGCAGCGACAACAGCATTCGTTCCGCAATGACTCTTATTCCGTTCAACCGGGACTTGAACAGGCTGATGCTGGTGTGCAAGAAAGCTTCGGCCGGGTCTTATAAGATTACGTGGGGAGACGTCTCCAAGCAGTTCACCGCCCAGCAACTTGAGAAAGGGATAAACCTCGCGGATGAATTCCCGGCGAATCCCTTTTCTGCCGCTTTTGCAAAAGTCGACGCTGCGGTCGCCTCAAAGCAGGAGTTTGAGACGAGGCAAATCAAGGAGTCCTTTCGCAGCGGTGAGGCCCGCACGAACATGGAAGCGGTAGTCGAAAGAACGGAACGGGAGCGGGCGCCCTTGGCTGAAGCGATTAAAGCGGCGTTTGTGCCGGTGACCCACGAGCTTACGATCGAGCCAGCCAGCTGAATGAAGCGACGTTATCCCACTGACCCCGCACACTATTCGTAGCGCAAGGCCTGAATCGGATCGAGCCTCGCCGCCTTGAACGCCGGAAAAAGACCGGCCACAACGCCGACCGCAGCGCTAAATACAACGGCGATGCCCATCGCTCCGGCGGTGATGACCGGCGCGTTCGAGACCGGGCTCACCGTCTCGAGAATTCGCACAAACCCGCAGGATGCGACCACTCCCAGTCCCGCGCCGAGCAGCGCGATCACGACACTCTCGATCAGCACCTGCACAAAAATGGCTGGGCCGGTTGCGCCCACCGCCTTGCAAATCCCGATTTCGCGAATCCTCTCGTTGATGCTGGCCAGCATGATGTTCATGATGCCGATTCCGCCCACGAGCAAACTTATCGCGGCGATAATTCCCCCGCTCATTCGGGCGTTATGAATTTGCTGGTTGATGCTCTCCAGCTGGTTTTCCTGGGTCCGGAATCCGAAGTCCTCAATTCCATGGTGCGTCATCATGAGGACGTTGCGCGCTTGTTGCAGCGCGGGTTCCAGGTGTTCCAGGTCAGCGATTTTCAAATCGATGTCGCTCAGGTGATTGTCTGGAACACCGTTGTTCACGCTGGCCGCGCGAAACCGCATCCAGGCCGTGTTTAGCGGCATGTATAGCGTGTAATTCTTGCGATAAAACGCCCAGTTGCCATGACCCCAGCCTTTCCTGCGCGCGGGCCCGGACTGCGGCCCCTGCGGGTGCTGTTTGGCATATTCCCGTTCTTTCTTTTCCCGTTCGCCTTCGTACCGCATGAACATCCCCACAATGGTGAAGGGCTGGCCGTTGATGTTGATCATTTCTCCCACCGGCACAATCTCCTGCCCGGTTTTTTCAGGAGCACCGAATAACTCGTCTCGCAGGCCGGTGCCGATGACACAAACCGCGTTCGCGTTTTCCTCATCCAGGTCCGTGAAGAACCGGCCATACGCCAGCGTGTGCAGGTTCATGTCGATTACGGCAGGCCAGACTCCAACTGTTTCGGAGGGCGAAACCATCTTATCTTGCCTTGAAACCGTCACTCCGTTAATCGACATCTCGGGTGAGATCAGCCGCAGCAGTGGGGCCGATTCTCTGAGCGCCTCGACGTCCGCCATGGTGCGCCCCGGCGCTTGATCTGCCAATTGCTCCTGCTCAGGCGGCACATCTTCGTCCTCCAGCAAAACTTTGTCAGCTCCGCCCATTGCGATCATGGTCTCGCGCATCCCGTTTTCCATTCCCTTGATGATCGCAGCCATGCCCACGAGGCTGGCCACCCCCAGGATAATGCCCAGCATCGTCAAAAAGGACCTGAACTTGTGCGCCCAGATTTCCTTTAATCCTACGATGATGGTGTTGAGAAAGTTCATTTCAACGCCTCAGTCGTAGCGCAGCGCCTGGATCGGGTTCAGCCTCGAAGCCTTTATGGCCGGGAAAATCCCCGCGAGCACGCCCACAAGCACGCTGAACCCGAAGGCGACACCCAGCGCGGTAATGGTGACGATCGGCGCATTGTCCGTCGGCGAAAAGGAGCGGATCATCTGAACCAGTCCAAATGAGGTCGCCAGACCCGCCAACCCGCCGAGGATTGCGATAACAACGGATTCGACCAGGATTTGGATAAAAATGTCGCTCGTCGCTGCGCCAACCGACTTGCGGATTCCAATCTCGCGCACACGTTCCGATATGCTGGCCAGCATAATGTTCATGATGCCGATGCCGCCCACCAAAAGGCTGATTCCGGCGATCAATCCGCCACTCAATCGCGCATTGTGAACGAAGGTCTTGATCTGCTCAGCCCAGTCTTCCTGGGTGCGAAACGTAAAATCCTCGATCCCTTTATGCGTGCTCATGAGCACGTTGCGGATTTGCTGCAGCGATTCGGGAAGCAAATCGACACTTTCAATTTTGAGTTCCAGGCTCGACAACCGCGGGTCGCCGGTTGCCCCTGCCGGCGCGGTGTTGCCGCCGGCCGTTACTGCCGCCCAGGTCGCACCCGAGCGGAATTTCATCCAAACCGTGTTCAGTGGCAGGTAAACTGTGCGATTCTTAAAGCCAAAGGCCCCGCCTCCTCGACCGCGTCCCCAGCCACGATTGCGGGCGACGCCGCCTTTCTGATTCGACTGCTGAGCTTTGGCCAGTTCGCGTAACTTGCGGTCCTGCTCGCTTTCGTACTGTTGAAACATGCCGATCACCGTGAAGGGTAATCCGTTGATAAAAACCGTCTGCCCCACGGGATTGACTTCTTCACCGGTCTTTTCTGGCGATCCCCATAGGGCGTCACGGGTCGCAGTGCCGATCACGCAGACGCTCCGGGCCATCTCGTCGTCCATCTTGTTGAACATGCGCCCGTATTGGACAACGTGTTCGTTCATCTCGACGGCGACCGGCCATACTCCAACACAATTCCACGGCCGAAATCGTTTGCCATTAGCCGAGAACGTTGCCGGTACCCGCATCTCCGGCGAAATGCGAGTAACCAGGGGAGCGCTTTCTCTCAAGGCGTAGACGTCGTTCATGGTGATTCCGACGGCTTGGTCCGACAGGTACCGCTGTTCGATCGGCAAATCCTGGGCTTCCACCCGGACCTTCTCCAGCCCGCCAATGGCGATCAGAGCTTCCTTGGCTCCCTTCTCCATTCCCGACACCATTGCGGACATGGCCACCAGGCTGGAGACGCCCAGAATGATTCCGAGCATCGTGAGCACCGATCGAAATTTATGAGACCAAATTTCGCGCAGGCCCGTCTGGACGGTGATCCAGATCTGGGCTGAGGAAATTTCTATGTCCTGCAGCGGCAGCGACGTGGATTTCATGCCAGTGACAGGTTGCATGACGTGAAGATCTCGTGATGCGCGTCAGGGAAGCCTGGCGCCCCGGATACACGACTGGCGCTCATGGAGCGCCTGCGGGTTGGGGCATTGATTGGGCAACCCTGTCCAATCCGGCCAGGGCGAGGTCGATTTTGACAGCGATTTTGCCGTCCCGGATCTCGATGCGACGCGGGGTGACGGCCGCGATTTCCGGGTCATGCGTCACGAGAACGATTGTGCGGCCTTCCTGGCTTAGCTTTCTGAACAGCTGCAGGATTGCTTCACCCGTGTGCGAATCGAGGTTGCCGGTGGGTTCATCGGCGAAAACGATCCGGGGATTGTTGACCAGCGCTCGAGCGATCGCCGCGCGCTGTTGCTGGCCGCCGGAAAGCTGGCTCGGCCGGTGTTTCGCGCGATTGGCCAACCCCACTGCCTCCAAGGCCGCCATCGAGCGTTCTCGCCGCTCTTTGCCCCCAATGCCGCTGTAAATCATCGGCAACTCCACGTTCTGCATCACGGTGAGCTTGGGCAGCAGGTTGAAAAACTGAAACACAAAGCCGATCTTCCGGTTCCGAATGGCCGCCAACTCCCGCGGCGACGCATTTTGAATCATCACCCCGTCGAGTTGGATCGTTCCTTTACTGGGAGAATCCAGGCAGCCCAGGATGTGCATCAACGTCGATTTACCGCTACCCGACGGCCCAATGATCGAAATGAATTCTCCCGCATCGATATCCAAAGTGACGTCGTCCAACGCGCGGATCTCCTCGTCTCCGAGACGATAGATTTTGCTGACGTTGCGCAGTTCGACCAGGGCCATGGAAATGAGTTCCTAAAACGGGTTCAGGAGGATTTGCCCGAAGCTGCATCTCGAACAACTGCCGGGGCGGCCGCTGGAATGACTTTTGCCGGCGTTGCTGTCGGTGTGGCTGGGGCCAGTGTGCCCAGGGTCGGCGCGTTGGTGCGGCTCGCGGTTGCCGGAGTGGAATTGTTGGAAGGCCGCGGGCGGGCGCCGCTTTCGCCCGGGCCGGCCTGGCTGGCGATCAAATGGGTTTGTTTGTCCAGTTCTTCTTTCGGCAATTCCAATGCCACTGTTTCACCCGGCTTAAGGCCGTCCTGGACTTCGGCGTAAAAGAAATCTGAAACACCCACTTTTACCGTTCGCTTTTCATATGAATCTCCGCGTTTCACATAGACAAAGCGCCCCATCTCGCCGCTGTCGGGGTCGCGTTCGGTGAACACGGCAGAAAGGGGCACGGCGGTAACGCTGGCGGCGCTCGCGACGGGTATTTTGACGCTGGCCGTCATTCCAGGCAGCACGCGGGGATCGACATTCTTCAAGACAACGCGCGCCGGGTAGCCCTTGATATTGTTCTTGATCGAAGCTTGGGGTGAAATGCGTTCAACGATCCCGGTTGCCACCAGCCCGGGCACCGCTTCGATCGTGACTTCGACCGGTTGGCCAACCTTGAGCCTT
>DATGLT010000176.1:0-9565 GCA_035294005.1 Verrucomicrobiia bacterium | reverse complement strand
GGTAACGAAGGACGATTCCCAAAGTCGTTGCTTCGAAATAACGGGGACGGGACGTTTGAAGATGTGACTGAGGAAGCCGGTTTGCTTTCGTTGAAGCCGTCGCAAACTGCGGTTTGGTTCGACTACGACGGAGACGGCTTTATCGACCTGTTTTTTGGGAATGAATCCACGGAAGGGAGCACGAACCGGTGCGAGCTTTTTCACAATAACGGCAATGGCACATTTACGGAGTGCGCGCTGGAATGCGGCGTGGGCTTTGTCGGGTTTGTGAAAGGAGCGTGCAGCGCCGATTACAACCACGACGGGCGACCGGATCTGTTCCTGTCCGTGCTGGGCGGCCCGAAGATGCTCTACCGTAATGACGGGCCGATAACGAATTCCGCCGGCAAAGTGACCTGGAGATTCACCGATGTGGCCGCTCAGGCGGGAATTACCGGGCCGGCGTACAGCTTTCCCTGCTGGTTTTTCGATTATGACAATGACGGTTGGGAGGACCTCTTCGTCTGCGGCTACCACATCACCGATGTGGGGGACATCTGCGCCGATTATCTTGGGTTGCCCAACCAGGGCGAGCGCCCGAGGCTGTACCATAATAATCACGATGGAACCTTCACGGACGTCACGGCCCAGGCCGGTTTGAACCACGTTTTGTTGGGGATGGGCGCCAATTTCGGGGATCTCGATAACGATGGGTTCCTTGATTTTTACGTCGGCACCGGCAACCCGGACCTTTCCACAATTGTGCCGAACCGCATGTTTCGCAACGACGGCGGAAGACGGTTTCAAGACGTAACGACGTCCGGCGGTTTTGGCAACCTGCAGAAGGGCCATGCGGTGTCGTTCGCCGACATCGACAATGACGGAAACCAGGATGTGTATGAGAACATGGGCGGCGCTGTCAGCGGCGACGTTTACCACAACGTTCTGTATTTGAACCCTGGCCACGACAACCATTGGCTCACATTGAAGCTTGAAGGGGTCCAATCCAACCGTGCGGCGATCGGCGCACGGGTCCGGGCTATCGTTGAAACTGGGGGAGGGGAGCGCAGTTATTTCAAAACTGTGGGAACAGGAGGAAGCTTCGGCGCGTCCCCTTTACGGCAGGAAATAGGACTTGGCCAGGCCCAATCGGTGAAGCGGGTCGAAGTTTTCTGGCCGCGCACAGGCAAAACCCAGGTGCTTACCGGGCTCGAATTGGACCATTTTTACCGCGTAAAAGAAGATGAACCCGCGCCCATACCATGGAACGTGAAGAGAATCCATTTGAACACGACGAACACCGAAATGCACCACCACCATCATTCGTAGGGCGGTAACCGCGCCGCGACGGGGTAAATTTTTCTCGCGCATGCGGTGGGCTACCGGTTCAATAGCCTGACATGGCTCGAAGCAGGTTTCATCCCTCGGCTTGTCGCTGCTTGTGGCTTGTTCCATTTCTCGTCGCAACCGCGATTTTTGGCGCCGACAGTTTGAAATGGGAGACAACGCCGTACGGCCGCCGCGCAACATTGCAGGTCCCGCGGGAAGGCAAGCCCGGGTTTACCCTGTTGCCGGCAGCCGAGACCGGGGTTGTTTTCACCAATGTTTTGTCCGATGCCCGCGCTGCGGAAAATCAGATTCGATTGAATGGGTCCGGTGTTGCGCTGGGCGATGTTGACGGCGACGGCCTTTGCGACATTTACCTGTGCGGTTTGGAAAATCGCAATGCGCTTTACCGCAATCTCGGGAACTGGCGTTTTAAAGATGTCACAGAGGAGGCCGGGGTCGCTTGCGAAGGCCAATATTCGACTGGCGCCGTGCTTGCCGACGTCAATGGCGATGGCGCACTGGACCTGCTGGTCAACGGGGTTGGAACGGGCACGCGGCTCTTTATTAATGATGGCCACGGTCACTTTTCGGAATCGCAAGACAGCGGCCTGGTTCGCAAATACGGGGCTACCTCGATGGCCCTTGCGGACATCGACGGCGACGGCAACCTGGATCTTTATGTGGCCAATTACCGGACCGAAACCATAAGGTCCACCGGCTACATGGTGATTCGGGATGGGGACAAAATCATGCCGCTGCCGCAGGACCGGGAACGGCTGGAGATTACCCCTGAAGGCCGCGTTCTGGAATCGGGCGAGCCGCACATCCTGTATCTCAATGATGGCAAGGGCCATTTCAAGCCGGTTTCCTGGACCGAGGGCCGCTTTCGCGACGAGCAAGGGCATCCGCTTCAGAAGGCTCCCTTGGACTGGGGGCTGACGGTTTTGTGCCGCGACTTGAACGGGGACGGCTTTCCGGACCTTTACGTGTGCAACGATTTCCAGAGTGAAGATCGTATTTGGCTGAATGACGGGCACGGAAATTTCAAGGCAGCTCCGGGCGTTATGTTCCGTCATACCCCTTCGTTTTCAATGTGCGCGGACATGGCGGATATTAACCGGGACGGCCATTTTGACCTGTTCGTGGCGGACATGTTGAGCCGAACGCATTCGCGTCGGCTGATGCAGTTGGCTGAAACCGCGCCCTACTCGCCAATCCCAGGGGTGTATGAGGACCGTCCACAGTTTGATCGGAATGTGCTTCAATTGAACCGGGGCGATGCGACGTTTGCGGATATCGCGCCGTTCGCGGGGCTTGCCGCCACGGAGTGGACCTGGGTGGGAGCCTTTATGGACGTGGACCTCGACGGCTACGAAGACCTGCTCTGCACGACCAGTCACCAGTTCGACACGCAGGATTTGGACGCGGAAGCTTATATTCGGTCGAAGGGCCCATGGCCGCGCGAAAAGGTCGCGCAAAAATTGCTGCTCTTTCCGCGCATGACCCAGCCGAAGCAGGCATTCCGCAATCGGGGCGATCTGACGTTTGAAGACGCCGCTGCGCAATGGGGGTTCAACCAACCTGGGGTGAGTCACGGAATGGCATTTGCCGACCTCGATAACGACGGTGACCTCGATATCGTGGTCAACAACATGAACGGCGCGGCCGGCATTTACCGGAACAACGCCGTGGCGCCGCGGATCGCCGTAACCCTGCGCGGAGCGCCTCCCAACCGGTTTGGAATCGGCGCGTTAATCGAGTTGGTTGCGGAAGCCGAAGACAGAAAGCCCGGTTTGTCTCCCATACGGTTTATCCAGAGTCAGGAGATGTGCGCCGGGGGACGTTACCTCAGCAGCGATGCTCCCGCGCGTGTGTTTGCCGCCGACGTGACCCAAGCTTTGAAGAAACGGATCGAGCAAGCGCCCGGCTCGGGAACTTTGGGGACCGTTCGCTTGCAGCTCCGGGTTCACTGGCGTTCGGGAGTGGAGACTGTCGTCGATGGCGTTCAGCCGAACAGTTGGTACGAAATTGCCGAGCAAAGCCCCACCACAACAACCCCGGGCAAGGCGACCAAGGCCGAGTCAAAGCCTCTGTTCGAGGACGTCAGCGCCCAACTTCGCCACACGCATCACGAGGACTTGTTCGATGATTTCGCGCGCCAGCCGTTGTTACCTCGCAAACTTAGTCAGCGCGGGCCGGGGGTCAGTTGGATCGATTTAAACGGAGACGGTCGCGAGGACCTGGTCATCGGCAGCGGCCGCGGAGGACGAGTCGGCATGCTTCTGAACACGGGGTCGGGCGCGTTTGAACCGGTGACAAACGCGGCATTCGCCACGCCTGTTCCACGGGACCAGACGTGCGCAATTGCTGTGGGTTCCGAGTCCAACCGATTGGTTTTGGTTGGGTCCAGCAATTACGAAGACGGACAGGCGTCAGGCTCGATGCTGCGGATATACGATTTCAAAGCCGGCACGGTTTCCGATTCCTTTGCAGGACAAGAATCCAGCACGGGCCCGCTCGCGGCTGGGGACGTCCACGGGTCCGGTCGGTTGGATTTGTTCGTTGGAGGCCGATGCATTCCTGGCAAATGGCCCGAACCGGCGAGCTCATTGTTGTTTGAGAACCAGAACGGCCGATACGTTCTGGACCTTACAAATTCTGTGGCGCTGGCCAACGTAGGCCTGGTGAGTGCGGCGATCTTTGCCGACCTCAATGGCGACGGGTGGCCTGACCTGGTGCTGGCGTGCGAATGGGGTCCAATCCGTGTGTTCCTCAACCACCATGGTGTGCTCCAGGACGCCACTGCGGAATTGGGGCTGGCTTCCTATGTCGGCTGGTGGAATGGAGTCACGGTGGGGGATTTCGACGGCGACGGACAATTGGACATTGCCGCATCGAATTGGGGACTGAATGGAGGGACGGACGGGTACGAAAGGCCGGCACTGGTTTCGGGCGGGAACCCTCAGTCGGTTCCGGGAGTGCCGTTGCTGTTTTGGGGCGATTTCACCGGCGAACAGGGCGTCGACCTGGTCGAAGCCGAGTATGACGCCGAGCTGGGAAAAATAGTGCCGACGCGCGCAAAGCCGGCGATGGAGCTGGGGCTGCCTTTCGTTAATGCGCGTTTTTCGAGCTATGCGGCTTACGACACGGGCAGCGTCTCCAACTTGTTGGCCGATCGCTATGCCGCCGCCTCGAAATATGCCGCTCCCTGGTTAGCCTCGACGGTGTTTCTGAATCGAGCCGGCAAGTTTCAAGCCGTGGCGCTTCCGAATGAGGCGCAATTCGCGCCGGGCTTCGGAATTTGCGCCGGCGATTTTGACGGCGATGGGAAGGAAGACCTGTTTGTGGCCCAGAACTTCTTTGAAGTGCAGCCCCAGGCTGTGCGCTGCGATGCCGGGCGTGGAGTTCTGCTTCGTGGGGATGGCCGCGGAGGCTTTGAAGCGGTGCCCGGGCAATTGAGCGGGCTGCAGATTTATGGAGAAGGGCGGGGCGCCGCGGTTTGCGACTTTGACGGAGACGGCCGCCTCGACCTGGCGGTCGCTCAGAACGGAGCAGAGACCAGGCTCTTCCACAATCAGGGCGCCCGGCCAGGCCTGCGGGTGCGTGTAGCGGGCCCGTCTGCCAACCCCGATGCCGTGGGCACACAAGTCAGGGCTGTTTTTGCCGACCACTCCGGACCCGTTCACGAGATTCATGCCGGTGGAGGTTATTGGTCGCAGGACGCCGCCGTGCAGGTCCTGGGCACACCCGAAACTCCGAAGGCGATCTGGGTCCGCTGGCCAGGTGGCACGACCAATATCTTCGAAGTACCTGCCGGGGCGAGGGAAATCGCAATCCCAAAAAAGCGCCCCTGAAGCGCAAACAGCGGCTCCGCTGCTATTGTCAATCTTCATACAGGTGGTTGATCACCGTAGTGGCATGGGGCCGCCAGGCATACGATTGTGACCGGAAACAAAATCATCTTATGCCAAAAAAAACTCAAAGCACCGGGAAGCGATTTAATACGGGCGAAGAACCCGAGGACAACAGGAACAATGATCTGCAGGAGTTGTTTCTGGACGAGCTGGCCGATGTCTACAGTGCCGAGCAACAATTGATCAAAGCATTGCCCAAGGTGGCCAAGAACGCAGACAGCGATGAACTGCGCGAGGCGGTCGAGGAGCATCTCGAGCAGACCAAGGAGCACGCCAAACGTCTCGAAGAGGTCGCCCGGGGCCTGGATCAATCCATCAAACGCAAGACCTGCGCCGCAATGAAAGGGTTGGTTGAAGAAGCCAATGAAGTGATGCGCGAACAAAAGGGATCGTCAGCCCTGGACGCCGCGATCATTGCCGGGGCTCAAAAAATCGAGCACTACGAGATCGCCAGCTACGGAACCCTGATCGCCTGGGCTAATCAACTCGGCTATTCAGAGCAGGTGGAGGAACTCCAGCAGACTCTTGAGGAAGAGAAAGAGACCGACGAAAAGCTGACGTCTCTGGCCGAAGAAATGGCCAATCAGCGCGCCCAGGCCGAATAACAAAAAAACAGTCCGAGCATCCAAGCCCGGACTGTTCATTGCTTATTTTGAAGGCGCCGGGACTTACAACCCGTAAGTGCCGCCTGGTTTTTTCGCGCCCGGAAGCGCGGCCGAAGCTGCTCGGTCCGATTGCGGCGCCAACCGTGCAGCCGAAGGGCCTGTTGGCGCTAATTCGAACCTGTCGAGGTTCATTACCTTGTTCCACGCCGCCGCAAAGTCGCACACGAACTTTGTTCCGGCGTCGGCACAACCGTATACTTCTGCAAGAGCGCGCAGTTGTGAATTTGCGCCGAAAATAAGGTCAACCCGCGTGGCGGTCCACTTGGGTGCGCCCGTTTTACGGTCGCGTCCTTCGAACAGGTCAGCCTCCTTGGACACGGGTTTCCATTCGGTGCTCATATCGAGGAGGTTTACGAAAAAGTCATTCGTCAATGCCCCGATGCGTTTGGTAAAGACGCCATGCAGGGCGCCTCCGAAGTTGGTGTTCAAAACCCGCATGCCGCCGAGCAGGACAGTCATTTCGGGGGCCGTCAAGGTCAGCAGTTGCGCCTTGTCGATCAGGAGCGCCTCGGCGGGGATTGTATAGTTCGCCTTGAGATAATTGCGAAAACCGTCGGCCATGGGTTCGAGCACTGAAAACGAAGCGGCGTCGGTTTGGGCTTGAGTGGCGTCGGTGCGCCCCGGAGTGAATGGGAGGCTAATTTTGTGCCCGGCATTTTCAGCCGCCTGTTCAATCGCGGCGCACCCGCCCAGAACGATCAAGTCGGCCAGTGATACTTTGCTGCCGGAGCGGCCACTGTTGAATGCGGCTTGAATCCCTTCGAGGACCTTGAGCACCTTCGCCAGTTGAGTCGGTTGGTTGACCTGCCAATCTTTTTGCGGCGCGAGCCGGATACGCGCGCCATTGGCGCCGCCGCGTTTGTCCGAACCGCGAAACGTCGACGCCGAAGCCCAGGCGGTGGAGACCAGTTCCGACACAGACAATCCCGAAGCCAGGATCCGGCCCTTGAGCAAAGCAATCTCCGCGTCGTCGACGAGCTTGTGGTCGACTGCGGGGACGGGGTCCTGCCAGATCAGTTCCTCCGCGGGAACTTCCGGCCCGAGGTACCTCGAGCGCGGGCCCATATCGCGATGAGTCAGCTTGAACCAGGCGCGGGCAAACGCGTCCGCGAACTGGTCGGGGTTCTGGAGAAAGCGCCGGGAGATTTTTTCGTAGGCGGGGTCGAACCTCAGCGCCAGGTCAGTGGTGAGCATGGCCGGTGCGTGGCGCCGGGTGGCATCGTGCGCGTCGGGGACGGTGTTGGCACCGGCGCCGCCCTTGGGAGTCCACTGGTGCGCGCCGGCGGGGCTTTTGGTCAGTTCCCACTCAAATTCAAAAAGGTTCTTCAGGAAATTGATGCTCCATCGTGTCGGTGTGCTGGTCCAGGTCACCTCCAGCCCGCTGGTGATCGTGTCCCCGCCTCTGCCCGAACGGAAACTGTTTCTCCAGCCCAGCCCTTGTTCTTCGAGACCTGCGGCTTCGGGGTCGGGGCCGACAAATTTGGCCTCGCCGGCACCGTGCGTCTTTCCAAAGGTATGACCGCCGGCAATCAGGGCCACGGTCTCCTCATCATTCATGGCCATGCGCGCGAAGGTCTCGCGGATGTCCCGGGCGGCTGCAATCGGATCCGGTTTGCCGTTGGGTCCTTCCGGGTTGACGTAGATGAGCCCCATTTGCACAGCGGCCAGGGGGTTCTCAAGATCGCGGTCTCCCGAGTAGCGCTTGTCTTCCAGCCATTTGGTTTCTGAGCCCCAGTAGACGTCGTTGTCCGGTTCCCAAACGTCTTCGCGGCCGCCACCGAAACCAAAGGTCTTGAAGCCCATCGTTTCCAGGGCCACGTTGCCCGCCAGGAGCATCAGGTCGGCCCACGAGATTTTTTTGCCGTATTTTTGTTTAATCGGCCACAGAAGACGGCGCGCCTTGTCCAAGCTGACGTTGTCAGGCCAGCTGTTGAGCGGGGAGAAACGTTGCTGGCCCCTGCCGCCGCCCCCGCGCCCGTCGCCGGTGCGGTAGGTTCCGGCGCTGTGCCAGGCCATCCGAATAAACAACGGCCCGTAGTGGCCGAAATCCGCGGGCCACCACTCTTGCGAATCGGTCATCAGGGCGGCCAGGTCCTTTTTAAGCGCCGCGTAATCCAGGCTCTGGAACTCCGCCGCGTAGTCGAAGTCCTGGTCCATGGGATTGGATTTGGTGGAGTGCTGGTGCAGCAGCTCGAGCTTGAGTTGATTCGGCCACCAATCGCGGTTGGTTGTGCCGCCGCCGCTGGTGTGATGAAACGGGCATTTAGATTCGCTGGACATAATTTTCTATTTCGTTAGCTGGCTCTTCAAAATTGAGTTTATTTACCTGGTTCAGGGTTGCCTCAGGATTGCATCCGGCGGGCGGGCCGCAAGCTCAAAGGATTGTGCCTTGACGCCGCGCGGCGGGAATCCTCTTGTTAAATATCGTAACGCGATATATTGTGCTCGCGTTTCGTGACCAGGTGAGCTGAACCGATGTCTATTGATTTGATGGCGGCTAAACTGAACAACGGCGATCGTTTGTCGGATTTTCGTACTGACAAGCGCGTGCTGATCCTCTCGGCGCTGGCGTTGCCCATCGGCGCCATCAGCGCGCTGGTTGCCAAAGCCCTTTTGTGGTTGATTTCCGTCATCACCAACCTCGCTTTTTTTCACCGGTTTTCCGCCGCCCCGGCCTTGCCACAGGATCATCACCTGGGATACTGGGTGGTGATTGTGCCGGTGCTTGGGGCGCTGATCATCGGCCTGATGGCGCGTTACGGGTCGGAAAAGATCCGAGGCCACGGGATTCCCGAGGCCCTGGAGGCGATTTTGCTCGGGCGCAGCCTGGTGCAGCCGACGGTTGCGATTCTCAAACCGATTTCGTCGGCGATTTCCATTGGCACGGGCGGCCCGTTTGGAGCGGAAGGGCCGATCATCATGACCGGCGGGGCATTTGGATCCATTTTTGCCCAGCTCTTTCATTTGAGCAGCGCGGAGCGAAAGACGCTGCTGGTAGCGGGTGCCGCCGGGGGAATGGCTGCGGTTTTCGTGACTCCCGTGGCGGCGGTGCTGCTGGCGGTCGAGTTGTTGCTCTTCGAGTGGAAGCCGCGCAGTTTCATTCCGGTGGTGGTGGCATCGGTGACGGCCGCGGCGTTGCGAGTGCCTTTGCTGGGAGCCGGGCCCATCTTCCCGGTGAACGCCCACTCGGCCTTGGGTCCGCAGGTGATCTTGATGGCGGCGGGAGTCGGGTTGCTGGTGGGGTTGGGCTCGTGTCTTTTAACGATCCTGGTTTACGCATGCGAAGATTTGTTTGGGCATATGCCCATTCACTGGATGTGGTGGCCGGCCTTAGGCGCTGTGGTAGTTGGATTGGGCGGGGCCTGGGATCCGCGGGTGCTGGGAGTGGGATATGAAACGATCCGTGAGCTTTTACGAGGTGAACTATTAGGTACGGCTTTGATCTCGTTGCTGCTTCTCAAGGCGTTGGTGTGGTCTGTGGCGTTGGGGTCTGGGACCTCGGGGGGAGTTCTGGCGCCTTTGCTGATTATGGGCGGGGCGCTGGGAGCGTTGGTGGGACAGTTTGTCCATTGGGGCGATCCCGGTTTGTGGGCCATGGTGGGCATGGCTTCGATGATGGCAGGCACGATGCGTTCTCCTTTGACGGGCCTGGTGTTTGCCTTGGAACTGACCCACGAC
>DATGLT010000175.1:0-6615 GCA_035294005.1 Verrucomicrobiia bacterium | reverse complement strand
CTCGGGCTGAACGAGCCATTTGTTCTCGGTCATTCCATGGGAGGAAAAACCGCCATGCAACTCGCCTTGCTGCACCCGGCCTCTGTGCGAAAATTGGTTGTGGTGGATATTGCACCGCGCGCCTATTCGCCCCGTCATCTTAAACTAATACTCGGCATGCGCTCCCTGGATCTTTCCCGGTTCGAGCGTCGAAGCGACATCGACGCCGCGCTTGCCCCGGCGGTTCCGGACAAGAGCACACGCCAGTTCCTGCTGAAGAATGTCGCCCGGAGCGACTCGGGAAAGTTTGAGTGGAGGATGGGCCTGAAGGAAATCCACGACAACCATTCGCTCCTGACACAGGAAATACAGCCCGCGCCGCCCTTTGGTTCCCCAGCCCTGTTTCTTCGCGGTGAGAACTCCGACTTCCTGTTGGAAACTGATTTGGAGCTGATCAAGACGCTATTCCCCGCAGCCCGACTCGAAACCATACCCGGGGCGGGCCACCTGATTCACGTCGAGCAACCCGATCGTTTTTTGGAAGTTGTGACCGCATTTCTGAATGAGCCGTGATGGCGGGACCGGGCCTAGGAATTTACGAATCAGTTGTCCAGGACGGCAGGATTTGCGTTTTCCGGTTCCAATGACGTAAACGCTTTCGCGCGAAGCACAAATTCGAAAATACCGCTTGCTTAGCTCCAGGCGACCCCCTATATTGCGCGCTCTTTTTTGAGAGAAAGCGGATTCACTATGCGACGTCCAAAAGGCATAAAGACCAAGAAATCTGCGGCCAAACGTTTTAAGGTTACGGCCGGTGGAAAAGTCCTGCGCAAGAGCGCGGGGCGGCGGCATCTGATGCAGACCAAGAACCCGAAGCGCCGTCGCGGTTTGAGGGGCAGCACCGCTGTGCATTCAACCGACGAATACCGCATCAAACAGAACCTGCCTTTTAGTCACTAATCAATTTCCAACCCTTTTCTGATTTATGCGAGTAACGAACGCTCCTGCCTCACGTAAACGCCGCACACGGATGATCCGGGCCGCTAAAGGCTTTCGGATGCGCCGTTCCAAACTGTATCGTTATGCTTCCGACGCAGTCGATCATGGGCGCGCTTACGCGTTTCGTGACCGCCGGACAAAGAAGCGGAATTTTCGAGCGCTGTGGCAGGTGCGAATCAATGCGGCTGCGCGCGCGGCCGGCACCACGTACAGCCGGTTTATGGAAGGCTTGAAAGCGGCAAAAGTCATTCTGGATCGCAAAGTCCTCGCCGACATAGCCGCAACCGATGCCGCGGCTTTTAGCGAACTCGTAAAAATCGCCCAGGGCGCTTTACAGGCAAAAGCCAGCAAGGCTTAACCGCCTCAGACAGCGCTTCACACCGTTTTCGATGGGCGACCCGAACAGGATCGCCCATTTTATTTTAACACTATGGCAGGCTTCCTCGACGAACTCGAACCATTGAAGGCCGCTGCCCTGGCGGAGTTTAAAGCGGCGCCCGATCTTGCGGGGCTTGAACAGGTCCGTGTAAGCTTCCTCGGATCCCATGGCCGGTTCACGGCCTTGCTTAAACAGTTGGGTTCGCTGCCGAAGGAGGAAAAGCCCGCGGCAGGCAAAGCCGTTAACAGCGTCAAACTGGAGTTGGAATCGGCTTTAAGTTCGCGCCGATCGGAACTCGAACTCCAGGCGGCCCTCCCCAAAGAACCGTCGGATTTCACGCTGCCCGGCCGCCGCCGAGGATTGGGCAAGCTCCACCCATTGACTTCAGTGACCGAGGACATTGTGCGCAGCTTCCGGAAAATCGGGTTTGTTGTGGCAGATGGGCCCGAGGTTGAAGATGAATACCATTGCTTTGACGCGCTGAACACGCCCGCCGACCATCCGGCGCGCGATGCCCAGGACACATTTTACCTGAGCCAACCGGGGGATGGACGTCAGGGCTCGCTGCTGCGGACCCACACTTCCTCGGTCCAGATCCGGGTCATGGAGAAACAGCAACCTCCGGTGCGCATCATTGTTCCCGGCAGGGTGTATCGTCGGGACAATGCGGATGCGACGCATAACCCAACGTTCCACCAGGTCGAAGGTTTGTATGTTGATCGCAACGTGACCGTGGGAGACCTCAAGGGCACGGTCGAGTTCGTGTTCAAGGAGTTGATGGGCGCCGAAACCCGCATTCGATTTCGGCCGCATTATTTCAGTTACACTGAGCCGAGCTTTGAAATTGATTTTAGTAGCGCTTTGACTCGCAAAATGGGCAAGGAATGGCTCGAAATTGCCGGGTGCGGCATGGTGCATCCGAAAGTGTTCGAAAACGTAGGTTACGATCCCGAGGTTTGGACAGGCTGGGCTTTCGGGTTCGGAATCGAGCGCATCGCCATGATCCGATATGGGATCAATGATATCCGTTTATTTTACGAAAACGATGTGCGGTTCCTGAAGCAATTTTAGCCGTTCCCCATGAAAGTCACCCTCAACTGGCTTAAGCAATACGTCGATTTCGACTGGTCCCCGGAAGTCCTCTCCGAGCGCTTGACCATGCTCGGCATCGAGGTTGAAGGTATGTCCAAAATCGGCGGTGAATTCGAAGGGATTGTCGTCGCCCAGGTCATAACGCGGGACAAACATCCGAACGCGGACAAGCTCTCGCTTTGCCGGGTCAACGATGGCAAGGGAGAGCGCCAGATTGTTTGCGGCGCGCAGAATTTTAAGGCGGGGGACAAGGTTGCGCTGATTTTGCCCGGTGCGTCACTACCGGCGCGGCCGGGAGCTGAGCCGTTCACGATCAAAGTTGGCCGGATTCGCGGGGTCGAATCTCAAGGAATGATGTGCTCCCCCCAGGAATTGGGGTTGCCCGACCACGTTGACGGATTGTTGATTTTGCGCGAAGACGCAATTCCTGGGCAGCCTTTTGCCGAATATCTTGGGCGATCCGGGGCGGACGTTGTTTATGACCTGGAGATCACGCCAAATCGGCCCGACCTCAACAGTGTCATTGGAATTGCTCGCGAAATTGCGGCGGTGACCGGCAATCCTTTGCGTTTGCCTGAAGTTACGACACCTGACGACAAGACCTCGGGCCGCGCTGTGGCGGACCTCGTTTCCGTCAGGATCGAGGATGTCGAATTGTGCCCGCGGTATACGGCGCGGTTGGTCGAAGGAGTGAAGATCGCTCCGGCGCCGGACTGGATGCGAAGTCTCCTGGAGAAAGTAGGTGTTCGCAGCATCAATAACGTGGTGGACGTGACCAATTACGTGATGCTCGAAAGCGGCCAACCGCTCCACGCGTTTGATTACCACTTGCTCAAAGCGGCTGAAGGCAAATCGCATCCGACCATCGTGGTGCGCCGGGCCCGTGAAGGAGAACGTTTCATAACCCTGGACGGCCAGGAACGGGCCCTTTCGCCGCAAATGCTCCTGATCGCGGACGAATCCAGGCCGGTGGCCCTGGGCGGCGTAATGGGCGGCCAGAACAGCGAAATCAATCTCAATACTGTCGATGTGCTCATCGAGAGCGCGTATTTCAACCCGTCAAATATCCGGGCCACCTCTAAGAAGCTGGATTTGCGAACCGAGTCTTCATACCGGTTTGAGAGGGGAGCGGATATCGGGCTTTGCGAATGGGCGAGTCGGCGGGCTGCGCAGTTGATCCTGCAGACCGCCGGGGGGACTCTCGCCGCAGGGGTCGTGGATGCCTATCCACAGCCCGCAGAACCGCGGCAAATCACGCTGCGCCCAACCAAGGTTAAGGACCTCCTTGGGATCGAATTGTCTTCCGATCAAATCGAGGAGTATCTCTCGCGACTCGAAATCAAAGCCGCTTCTCGAAAGCCGCGCCCCGTTGGGGCGGAATCCCCTGCGTCCGAGCCTGGCACGTTTCGTGTCCCAAGTTTCCGTGTGGATTTAAAGCGGGAAGTGGATTTGATCGAGGAGGTCGCCCGCCTTTACGGTGTGGATCGAATTCCGTCGACCGAGCCCCGTGGCGCGATCGGTGCGAATCCTTTCGATTCCGTGCATGACCAGTACGCCCAGGTTCGAGCAAACCTGGTTGGCCTGGGTTTGTTCGAAGCGCAAGGGCAGACTCTCATCTCCGATGCCGCCGCATCTCTCCTATCCAATCAAGGCCCGGTCCTGCTCGGCAATCCATTGAGCAGCGACATGAACGTGCTCCGTCCCAGCCTGCTTCCTGGGCTTTTGGACAGCCTGCGACATAACGTGAGCCGGAAGAACTACGACGTGGGCTTGTTCGAATTGGGTCGCGTGTTTAATCACGTCAAAGGCGGCGAGACGGCTGCGAGCCCCACCGGATCTTCGCTTGTCACGGCGGTGACTGAACAACGGAATCTCGCGATTGCCCTGACCGGCCAACGGGCACCGGTGTTCTGGGCGGGTCCCGAGCGCGACGCCAAATTCGATATTTATGACTTGAAAGGAATGTTGGAGGAATTCCTGGAGCAATTTGGGGTGCGAGGAGTTGTTTTCGCCGCCGCGAGTCAACCCGACTCCTTTTTTCTGGAATCAGGTGTTCTGCAGCTCGGGAAATTCGAGTTGGGTCATTTCGGACAGCTCTCGCCTCTCATCGCGAAACGCTACGACTTGAGGGATGCCGTCTTTTTGGCGGAACTGAACCTGGACACGCTCATGGCTCGCCGCAACGTGACCAAATCGTTCCGGGCTCTGGCTGCCTTTCCTCCAATCCGGCGGGACATTGCCATGCTGCTGCCGGAAGGCACGACTCACGAGGCGGTGCTGCAGACAATCAAGCAGGCCAAGCCCGCGAACCTGGAATCTGTGGAATTGTTCGACGTGTTCCGCGGAAAAAATGTCGCCGCGGGTCTCAAGAGCATGGCCTACGCTTTTACCTATCGGAGCCCGGAGCGCACTTTGACCGACGCGGAAGTGAACACGGCTCATGAAAAAGTTGTTGAGCAACTCAAACAGAAGCTCAATGCGGTCGTGCGCGACAGTTGAGAGTTGAGGGCCGGCGACCGCATCGAATCGGTGATGACCGGAATGTTCATAGCGAGTGCCTGTGGGTCTGGCGACCGTCGCTAGGAGTACGGAAAACCGCGACGCCTCGAGCCTTCACAGCACTGGCACCCGTTCCCTGTGCTACGTCCCGAAAGGGACGGATGACACTAGCCCAAGGTTTCAACCTTGGGTCCACTGTGCAGAGTCGATAAGTCCCGAAGGGACGGCTGAGGGGTTTTAATGTATCGAATCGTCTTGTCCAATTGCGAAACGCTGACGCTGAAGCCGGCACACTTGACCTGCCACCTAAACTGCCAATATTCGGGGAAGGTATCGTGAATCCATTTGCTTGAGCCGCCCTTGATGAGTTGAATCGCCTGAGCGATCGACATTGTTGAAGGCAGTATGAGCTGATGAATGACATCCCGCAGGCCATTTAAGCGGTGCTGATATCACAGCGCAACAAACAATTAAGCCGCAATGCCAGCCGTCCCTTCGGGACTCATGGCCCTCGCACCTTACCACCAAGGTTGAAACCTTGGGCTATTTGCAATTGTCCCTTCGGGACAGTCGGGATACCGCCTGGCGACGGGAAACTGACCAGGCAAAAGCAACGGTTGTTCCCGCTGCAAAAACGATGCTCTGGTGTAAGCTTTGGACTTTTTTCGTCCCGAACGGGACGGATGACACTAGCCCAAGGTTTCAACCTTGGGTCCACTGTGCAAAGTCGATGAGTCCCGAAGGGACGGCTGGAATCGTGCATCGATTGTGCGACCTCAGCACCGGTTGAATGTCCGTTACCAACCATAAACAACCCACCGAAGAGTTCGCTCCGAGGGGAGGAATTCCTCACGGTGTTTTATCAAACACAGAATCCCGACCACGAAGGTTCCTGTGGGAATAACCCTCAACCGTCCCATCGGGACTCAGGGCCCTCGCACCGTGCCCCCAAGGTTGAAACCTTGGGCTAGTTGCAATTGTCCCTTCGGGACAGTCGGGATAGACGCCTTGGCGACGGAAACCTGACCCGGCAAAAGCAAACGGCTGTTCCCGCTGCAAAAACGATGCTCTGGTGTAAGCTTTGCATTGTTTCCCGCCATCCCGAAAGGGACGGGGCACCCGTTCAGGGTGCGACCTGATTGTTTTTGGGCATTACCAGGCGTCTCCACTGCGGTGCGACGCCTAGCTGTGAACCCTTCGGGTTCAGGGGCTTTCAAGCTACCGATTTCTTCCAGCACAATGCCTCGTGAGGTTTTCGCTCAACTCTCAACCTGCTTCCATCCTGCTAATTGGAGAATTCATCCCTTCCCTTTAGATTTTCATCCCATTCCGGAAACTTTTTGTGTTAGAGGCTCGTCTTGTGTCGCGAAGCAAGTGGTCCTTTTGGCCGGGCTTTTCTAAGACGCGTGAAGAGATTGTTTGGGGTTTTAGGGTTGATGGCTGCGCATTGGGCGCAGGCCGAAGTGCATGTTTTTGTCAGCGACACGAACGGAACCGCATGGATCCATTATCAATGCAATGCCGGTGAAGTCGTTCGAGCCTTCGCACTCGATGTCTCGGTGGATCGGGGCGAGATCGTTGGCGTGTCTAATTTCTTTCGAGGCCCGGGAACTTCGTCTGCCACCGGTTATGGCATCTTCCCGGCCTCTTTCAGGGACCAGTTTCAC
>DATGLT010000174.1:0-22698 GCA_035294005.1 Verrucomicrobiia bacterium | reverse complement strand
GAATGCACTCGATAGGACGCGGGCTGAACACCGTTTCCTTGCCAAGCATCACAGCGTCGGCTCGCTGACGCGCAATCAACGAGAGGTCGGAAAGCTCGGCGCGCTGCGGCAGACCGTTTTCAGCGAACATCTCGAGGGCCTGGGTCGCGACGATTACTGGCTTGCCGGCCTGCCGCGCTGCGGCCACCAGCTTTTCCTGTACTTCCGGCAGGCGAATGTAACCCACCGCCAAACCGAGGTCACCGCGGGCCACCATCACTCCATCGGCCGCGCTAATGATCTCGTCCATGACTTCCAACGCTTGTTCGGTTTCAAACTTAGCCATGACTCTGGGGGTGGACCCGAGCCTTTGTTGCGCTTCTTTGCGCGCGCAGAGAACATCGTCGGCCGATCCCACCAGCGACAAAGCAATCCAGTCCGGCGTCACATCATTCTGGCGGAACGATTCCAGCAGCGAACGATCCTGTGTCGTCATCACTGTGAACGGACTGGGGCTGTCGGGAAGGAAGATGGAATTGGAACTTTTGAGAGGAATTGTCCCCTTTTCCATTCGAGTGAGGACTGAGCCGTCGCGCAATTCGTCAATGACAAAACTAAGCCGGCCGTCACAGAACCACATCCGGTGCTTGATCCGAAGTTTGGAAATTAACGCGGACAACCCGGGCAACGGCACATGAAGTGTGCCGTTGTTGGAGTGCGCGCTCTTTTCTGTTTCCGGATCCCAGAATAAGACCGTGTCGCCAATTGCCAGGCGAAGTTCCTCCATTGTGCCGGTGCGTGGCCGCGACGAAGGCAAGTCGAGTAATAGTTGGACAGGGAGGCCTGACGAGCGGGAAGCGGAACGGACTGCGCGGCTGTTCTCGAGGTGGGGGCGCTGGCGGTAACCGCACGGCAGCCTGAACCAGCGCGCGCCGGCTTCGATGGCTCTTTCCAGGTCTTCAAGTTTTTCCAACGTCGGCCCGATCGTCGCCATGACTTCTGGCACCTTCCAGTTGGATTCGCTTCGGGGGGGTACTTCGCTTTGGACGTTCACAGATTTTTCGGAATGGGCTGTCGCAACCAGCTTTACGCCTTTGCCCAAGTTGTCACAGAATCGTAACGAATCGGTGGTATGCGTCAAGTTTTTCACTATCAGTTGATTATACGCAAATTGAAGAGCAGCACCCGCAATGCCACTTTAAAGCCCAATAATCGGATCGTTAACTTGATTTCAGAAACGGCGATTAACTCGTCGCCTCACAATATACAATACTAATAGTCTTTGCCAATTCTTTAAGCCACGTTCAAAAATTCGATGTCAACGCTCGGCAAGAAGCAACCCAACACGCCGTTTGGATCCTAAAAGAGAGCAGGCTCGGCTGAAGCCCGATCTGCGTGCGATCTCGCAAACCTCGTGCGGATCAAAGTATGTTTTGTTTTCGGGAGCATGAATGGCCGTTGTCCTGCCCCCCTCATTCAGAAAATCCCAAAGGATGAATCCTCCGTCGAGGAGCGTATCAAAAGCGCTTCGGAGCAAGTCCACTGCGTGAGCCGAGCCGTAATGTGAAAGCAACACCCCACGCGAGATTACCGCGCCGGCTTTTGGCGCGAGAGCAGGCAGATTGAAGCAATCCCCGATTACAAACCGGGTTTTCGGAATATTTTTGGCCTGAGCCACGCTGATCATTTCGGAACTGATGTCGACTCCGAGTCCCCACGCGAAACCGGGGATGATGTGAGCAAGCACCAGTCCTGTAGCGCAGCCCGCATCGACAACTCCGTTTTGTCGGCAAAACGCCGCGCGCTCCCGGACGATTGCTGAAAGCTGGTCGAGGAAACGTCCGTAAGCCCGGTCCTCGTTCAAATGGCAGGAGGGATCTTCAAGGGCGCGGTCCCAATTACCCGCTTTGGTGTTCCAGCGCCTTGCGATGGCTTCCATTTGCCGCTGCTGGTACAGGGCGTCAGACGATGAATGCTCCTTGTCAGATCCTCGGGTCACAAGCGGATTCGTCCATGTAACGAGCGGTATGTGGCGACCAGTTCGTCGATTCCCGGGTACTCACGCCAGTGCCACCGCTCGGCAATCCCCAATTTCGAGGTGATGATGCGCCTTACCAGTTGGGTGGGCGCAAGTTGCCCATCGTAGACCCGGCGGCTGCCGTCATTTTCCTGCACGAACAAGTAGCCGAATTCGGCATTCTTAAGCCGTGCCAACTCATCGAGCGTTGTGATCGGCAGATTCATGCGTTGCGTCAGGTGCGGCCGGATCAGAACATTTGCCGGGAAAATGTTGAAGTGAGCGTGGTCAACGCAGCACACTCCTTTGGATTTCTCCGGCGCAGGGCCATGTTCGAAGACAAGAGGCGAAATTCCGTAGAGCGCCTCGAGTTCTTCTCGAATCACAGCGACCAGGCGCTCCAGTCTCGCAAACAAATTTGGGGGAAGGCAGGCAAACGAACGGATGTGTTTTCGTGCGAGCAGCAGCAGGCCGCCTTCCATGAATTGCCCGATGGGCGGCATAACGATGAAGTCGTCGTCCTGGTAAACGATGCGCGAGTCGAGTCGTTGATGGCACATTTCGCCGAATATGCTCTGCCCGGTGGCTTCCAATTCCACGCAAAAAGGGCATTGGCCGGAGCTCGTTGGGCACCCTGGCTCCTCCACAGCGGCTTCTCCTGCCTCGAGATGCAGCTCAAAGATCTCCTGTTCAAGGTGCGCGAGGGCCAGGGTGCGATGGGGCAGGGTGCCCGGCCGGCAAGGAGCATCGGCCACAAAGAGGTCCGACAGTAACATCCGGGGGTTTCGGGGATTGCGCGTGAAATCAAGCCTGCCGGGAACAACTCCGGACCAGGTTCTCAACTTGTTTTTCGACCACCAGCCGAGGTGACATTGCATCGTGCCACGGTTTGAAACCTCTGAAACCAGGCGGCGCAATCCTTCCGCGCCGAGGGTCTTGAGAACCACTGAGGTCAGGGGTCCGGGAAAGGGAGTATACGCATCGAGGACAAGCCCGGCGTCGTCGACCAGCACAGGACGTCCAAAGAGCTGCGACATCGCCTCGGCTTTGTGGGCCAGGGCGTCGGCAAAGCCAAGGCATTGCAGCTCCGGAATTTCCTTTGGAGGCGCTCCAATTTCAATGCGCATCCGTTCGAGATCGGCCGCGAATGGCTTGTATTTGGAGGGATTGGTCGTGACAAGGGTTAACATCGAGCTTATTGAGCGCGTGATAAGGAGTTGCTCAGTCCCGATTTGCCCTTATGACCGGCTGAACCATCTCGAACGCATTTTGGGCGACCTCCGCGCGGCCCGACCTATTCACATCCAAAAACCGGATAGTTTTATTCTGCGCGCCGAGCCAATGGTAAAACGCGCGTTCGCGTTCATGAAATCCCGGGTTGGCGGTTAACTCGTCCAATTCGCGGGCGGTCCCCGACTTCCGGGCGATTCGGTCCTGGCAAGTCTCGAAAGAAGCTTCCAGAACGATCGTCAGCTGAGGGACGCGGATTTGGCGGGCGATCGGTTCCAGGATTTTGACCAGCGCGCTTAGGCGCGCTTTGTCGGTCGCCGCATGGACCGCGAGGGTTGACCACAGGCAACGGTCCATAACAACAGCTCCGCGGGTTACTTTTTGCAGGGCCCGCATTTGCTCGAAGCAACCGCTCAAGAAGAACATCGCCGACGCGTACCACTCCGCGTGGCGGATCATTTGGACCTTAAAAGATCTTGAAAACCATGCTTTATCGGTTCCCAGGCAGGAGGGCACCTCCAGTTTGCGCGCCAACGCGCGAGTCAGAGTCGTCTTGCCGGCTCCATTCGGACCTTCGATCGCGATGACGAATGGGCCCGCGCCCGACCCGGATGCAAACGCCGGCAACCGGATGTCGTTCAGGTTTCCGGATCGCCGGCTTCGTCCTGCGCGGGACTCGGTCATTCTTCAAGCCGCCACTGCGTGGGCGTTGGTTTTTGGCCTGAACACATTCATCGAGTTGCGGCTGAGGGGGGTGGTATAGATGAACTCCGAACGAGCCGTGGCCCGGTCGCTGTTGACGTAACCCGCGGCTTCCAATGCTGCGGCGGTGTCCTCGAGCAGCCTCACGAGCTGTTGATGCGAGAGGTATTCAAAATGAATGTCCCCTTCAAGGCCGCCATAGCAAAAGCTTTCGAATGCCTTTGGATTAGCGATGCGGATTCCAAACTGTTCCGGGTGCTGGTAGTATACCGTCCCGGGAAACGGAATGAGCTGGTGGATGGAGATCTCATGCGGCCGCAGCTCCAGCATGAAGTCGATCGATTCATACTGCTGCTCGAGAGACCCGGGCAAACCGTAAATCCAGCCTGTTTTGGCGCGAAGCCCCGCATCCATTGCCGCCCGCACCCCGCGCCGGATTTGGTCCTTGGTCATCCCTTTCCGGGCGCGCTGCAAAATGGCGTCAGAGCCGGACTCGACGCCGAAATAAATGCGCTGGCATCCAGCCGCACGCATCGCTTCGGCAATCGCCCGGTCCACGCGATCCGCGCGCATCTGGCCAATCCAACTGATCCCCAGGGAGCGCGCCGCACACGAGCGGCAAAACTGATGGATATCATGCTTTCGGAGCAGAAAAATATCGTCGGCGAAAAAGATTTCACGGGCCCCGTAACAATCACGCAAATGCTGCATCTCGTCGATGACCCGCTCGTGGAAACGAATCGCAACGCCATCGTTGCGAATCGTGCCGGTGTAATTGCAGCAGAACGCGCAATGATGCGGACAGCCGCGCGAGGCCAGCATGGAATGGTGGGTGTAGCGCGGCAGGTTATACAAACTGCGATCCACGAACGGAAGTTCGTCCAGCGCTGAGTTCTGAGACCAGCCTTGTGTTTTGACGATTTGTGCGGCGGCGTTGCGGTACACCAGGCCGTTGATATGCGCCGGCTCGCGGCCCTCGGCCAGGCAGTTCAGCAATTCACTGATCACCGATTCGCCCTCGCCCAGGACGACTGCGTCGGCGCCATCGGCGATGAGATCCTCCGGGAACATGCTGGCGTGAATGCCGCCGGCAATGATCTTTAGGCCTGGCCGGCTTTCTCTGAGTCCGCGCATTTGCCGCCGCGCCACCGGGTAATTCGGAGTAATGACGCTGAAGCCTACTACGTCCGGCCTGAACTCATCCACCAGCGATGTCAGTGCTGCATCCGGAGCAGCCTCGGCATTTTGATCGAAAATACGCACGTCGTGGCCCCGACCCTTCAAAACCGTTCCGAGGTATCCGACCCCGAGCGGGTACTCCCGGTACATCTGCTTGGGATTATACGAGCGTGGGACCGCGAACAGGGTTTTCATGTGGGCGACGCTTGGAGCGAAAGAAGCTCCCTCAGGCTCGAGCACTCGAGAATGAGATTAATCTCAGGCATGTCCTTGTGATAGACGTGGGCAGAGCCAATGAAACCGCGCGCCGTTCCCGTGGGCATGCCCAGGGCGGAGGCAACCGCCTGCGCCATGCTCAACAGGCAAAGGCCATCCGCGTAGAATTTGCGGAAAACGTCCTGGCCGCGCGCAAAGTACATCAGTTGCAATGCACCTTCACGAACCAGGAATTGCACGGCACTGATGCACGGGACCTTCTTCCCCGGCTGGCTTAGAAAATTGACCAGGGCCCGTTTGGTTTGCGGCTCGCATCGGAGCAACGCGATGACGTCCTGCAGGTCGTTTCTTCCTCCAGGCCCTTGGATCAGCCTGGCATAGCTGTGGCCCAGCGCATTTGGTTCGTTGCTGAAAAAAACCTTCTTCATTTCCTCGATCATGGCCCGGTCCCCAAAGCGTTCGAGAATCGGATCGGCGTCTGTGGTGATGCGAAATGACGTGTTCGAGCCAAGGATTTCCAAGCCCTCGTCCGACATGGGCGTTCCCTCACGAACGATTTGGTCGACCAAACGCACCCAGGCTTGCCCGAGGTCTAAACTTTTAGCTGCAATACTGATGGTTTCATGTTGCCGGTCCTTGCGCGGAAGTCAAGTTGACGCATCCTCGAACCCGGACCGTTCGCAGCGAGTAGTTAGGGTCGCAAGACCCGGGGAAAAATCGGCAAAGGGGGATTTGCATCCTGGCTGGGATTGCCAGCATAGGCGTGGCAAAACAATAAAAGATCGCCAACCCGTACAATGAGGAGCCTAGTAGATCCGATCGACCTGGACGAGGCTAGGTGACGTCGGCGCCATTCAGGCGCTGGAGGCAATCCACCAGCAGTTCCCGCTCTGTCATTACCAAGCCAGCCGAAGCCGCTGATGCGACTTGCGTTCCACTTCCGCCTCGTCAGCTTGGGGATTTTGGTGACGGATGCCTTCGCGCGCCACGCTGCACGAAAGTTCATGCAATTCGAGCGCCAGCGCCAAGCGTTGCTCACCAGTCATTTGCTGATAACGCCGGATTTGCCCCTGCAATGCGTCCTCGGACTTCATAGTTTCAAGGTAACTCAGGGTAAGGGACCAAAAGCGATAAGTCGAGAGGACAGCGGTCTTGATCCTGCAATCCTGCACGTCCGCGTCGGCACGAACGATGGTGAAGGATGGTAAAGCGGGGGGAGAGTTGCCCTGCTTCTGCCACTTGGTTGCGCGTCACGGACCCCGGCTTCAGTTACGGCGCAGCGACCAACCGGAAAAATCGCGTCGCGCCTCCCGCTAGGGGTGAGGTGATGGAAAACACACCGTTGCTCAAGACCGGCGTGAGCGGACTGATTTGCCAGTTCACCGGGGCGGCAAGCGACTCGGTTTCTTCGATGAAGAAACCTCCCGTGGTGTCGGTCCAGTTTGCGCTAAAGGTTTGATCGGCAGTTTGAATTGTGGCGCTTAAGTCTGGGACGAAAAGGGAAGAGGTGCCGCCCTGAAACAACGAATCGGTGATGGCCGCTGCCATTGCCGCGTAGCCGGCATCGTTCGGATGCAGATGATCGCCGCTGTCATAGGTGGTCAACAGATTGGTGAGGGTTACCGGATCACGGACGGCTGCATCGAAGTCGATGAATCCGTCGAACAAGTCGTTTGTCCGGATGAAAGCGTTGACGGCTTGCCGCATGGTTTCATGCCCTGGCGTGCCATAGCGGGGTACACCGCCAAAGGGAGTGATCGTGGCAAGAAAGATTTTCAATCCTTGTGCGTGCGCGCGAGTCGCCAATTCTTCGTACCCTGCCAGGATCTGGTCAGCGCTGACAGGGTCCGCCGCTGTTGAGTGCCCGATATCGTTGATGCCAAGCGCCACGATCACATAGCCGGCGCCTCCCTGCGCCAGCACGTCGCGATCGAACCGAGACAATCCGCTTGGACCCACGTCATCCTGCAATAAACGGTTGCCGACGATGCCTTCGTTGACTACGGCGAGATTTGTGTGCACCGCCGCAAGCTGCGCGGCAAAATCATCCGGCCAGCGATGGTTGGCGTCCGCCGTGGATTGATAACCGTCCGTGATGGAATCGCCGAGGGCGACAACGGCGCGGACATTCGTCGGCGCCTGCACCTCAACATCGGTCAGGTAATAGGAGGCAGTGACCGTGTAGTCAACCGGAAGGGAGGCGGCGCTGACGAAATCTCCGGCAGTGGAGACATAATTCGTCTGGATGGCCCCGGAATGCCAGGTGGCCGGACCGGTAGCGCCGGAAATGAACAGGCTGATGGCAAGATTGGTAAACGCGGGAACATTCAGCAAAGCACCGTCGCTCAACACCGTTGCCCCCGGCGGGATACTGACGGAATCGGCACCGTTGAAAGTCAAAGGGGTGTCAGTGCTGGTTACGATCGTTTTGTTAGCACCGGCGATGGCGATGTGGGCCTTGCCGATGACGAGCGAGTTGGTGCCGAAAACGTTGGCAATTCGGATTCGCACCGGACTGCCGCCAATCGTGTTGTGGGTAATCAGACGCAGCGTTTGGTTCGTGAACCCGGCGTTGTTCGTGTCCGTCGAAGTCGGCGCAACAGGGCTGGTTCCCCAGGTCGCTACCCAATTCGAGCCGCTCGCCTGGCCCGGCACAATGGTGAATCGCGATTCCATCAAGACGACCGTGTATGGATTCCACGTGGATAAGGTGTAAAAAAGCGTCAGTGTGTTGCTCGTCATTTGCGTGAAGCGCGCAATCTGGTAAGGCGCATAGCCCCCGCCGGGCGTGGTAACCGGGTTGTTGGTGCCGATGACGGGACCGGCAAGGCTGAGATCGTTGGAATTGGGCCTGGTGTCGTAAACGAAATTCCCCAGCGCGTTGTCACGCCTGTCATTAAAGATAAGCTTCGGCGGACTCCATGGCCCCCACGGCGCTGGTGCGTAACAGAAGTAAACACCGGCTGAAGCCGCGCTTTGGCGCCCGCCGTCATAGGTCATTAACCACAAACCGAGTGGCGGATAGTAACTCACCGAGATATTGCCCACAGTCGGAAAATCATTCGGCCAAACCGGGCCATTTGTCGGGTTATCAAATACCAGGGGATAGGCGTTGGTCTCGAGCTTACTCCATGTGGGCGGTCCGTTGGTGATTTCAGTCAAACCGGTGAAGTAGAGGGTTCCGGCGCCGCTCTCAAATCCGCTCACCGGAACGGAGGCCAGGTAAATATCGCTGCCACGGTATTTTCCAGCACCAAACATGTAAATGGTTGGCGTCTGGCTGCCGAAGCCGGCGGGCACCTGGCATAGGGCCATTTCGAGAAAATGTCCGCCGTTGGTCAGAGCCGAGATCGTTCGGAGCGGAAGAAACGTGTTGTTGGTCGGTTCGAAGCGGGTGAGAACGGAAAAATCGTCGGTGTCGCCGGTTCCCTGCGTATGGCCGGTTTTGCAGACCACATAAGTGTTGCCGTTCACACTGATACCGGAATCGGGAACGTTGAACGCGCCCATGTCCACGTTCGTCGGTTGAACCAGCAACGTAGTGCCGTCACGATTGGTAAAGAAGTTCAGCAGCAAATCCGCGCCGGCTGTTGTGGTTGAACTCCACGCCATCGTGTCACCGCCGGAAAAATAGAGGGTGTCCCCAAAAAGGAAAATGAGCTGATTGTTCCCATTCTCGAAGCTATAGCCGAGATCCGCGCCCCCGACCTGGTAACGGGAGTAAGTCTGGTTCAGCAAATTCGAACCGGTTTGCCGGTCCGTGTCGGTGGCATAAGCATTCACGCTATTCGTCGACCCAGCTTCCCCAAGCAGTTGCTGCAGCTTAATCGAGGAATTGGTCTGCCAGATCAGACCTGGGGTAGTTTGCGCAACAGCGATCACGGGCGTCCCCAAGACACCCAAAAACAATGCCGCCTTGAGCAGGCAGTTCGAAGCGGGCATAACTCAAATTTAACACCGTCATTAGCGAAAACAAGGAGGAGCACGACGGTGGAGGCTGACGTCGTTGAAGTGCGCCAGTGCAAAGCGGTTTCACGTTCTGGGTACGATTCACTGCTCCCAACCACTATTCCGGCACCGACAAAAGCCATCGAGTGGAACATGGTGATTGTTCGACTGTTCTTCAATTGATGTGTCAGGTACCGCACCAGTCCAACCTTCTACTTTGCCGCGCTTTTTGACAGGTCCGGAGCTTGTTTTCGCGATTTCAAATTTCCGTAAAATCCCAAGACCAATCACTTGCTCGGACGCACGGGGTGGTGCTGAGAAACAAAGGCATGACAATTGCTGCATCATGGCGTTGTTTTCGGGCCTCAAACTGCCGACATGATTATCATTTTTAATTTGATCGGAGCGGGAATGCTTTTACTGGCCCTCGGGACCGGAGCCGGGATAGCGTACTTATTTGGGGCTAAGACACAGGCACCCATGATGTTGGTTGGAGGTTTGCTCGCACTCGTTCTGGACCTGATCTATCGGATGGAACGAGGAGAGAGCTCTTTACTCCATCCCAGGAGGGGCGGGCATGTGTTTTTCATTCCTGCATGGATCCATGGGCTGGGTCTGTTGATGACGGGCGCTTTGTATCTTGCGCTGCCAGATGGCGGACGTGAGCTCAGCGAGCAACACAGGCAAAGGCTTCAGCCGGCAGGCGGGCAACCGCATTCAGAGTCGCTTGGAACTTACGTAACCGGCTCTCACCAGCTGCTGCCATCGCGCGCTGTGATCAAACTAACGATGGTTTCCGGAACCAGCGAGCGTCCTTTGGCGATAATCAATGGGAAAACATTTGCCCCGGGCGAGACGCACAATATCAAAATCACTCAAGGAAACGTCAGCGTGACATGTGTAGAAATCCGCGGGGTTTCGGTGATGGCAAAGATCGCCGGACTGCCGCATCCAGTGGAACTGAAATTCGGAGAACCCGTGGAGCTGCAAACAACGAATTAACCTCAATGCTTAATTGTTTTGTGCAAAGAATTTTAACTCTGGGTCTGGTGTTGTGCTGTCTCGTAACCTGTGCGGCCGAACGTAAGGGTGAGATCCCTGAGGTTCGCGCCGGCACGAACACTTACCGCAAGGTCATCATTCAGGAACGAGTCGGAAACAAATTGGTGATCGCGCATAGTCTCGGGCTCAGCTCGATTGATATTACCAGCCTGGACGAAGCGACACGCGTTCGGCTTGGGGTTGCCGGTCCATTGCTGCCAACTGAGCGGATCACAGGCTTGATCCTCACTAACCAGGGTGGGAGCGGTATTGCCAAGGGTCACAGCTTGTTTCTTAACCAATCCAACAGCACATGCCGGCTGGCTTTCCAGGGACACGCGTTGATTTTCCGGTTCGAACACGCTGATGGGAACGTGGAGTTATGCTTTAATGGACCGGATAACTTGTTTGTGCATCCTGGCACCTATGAGAACGCGCAGAGCCGCAGCACCGGACCAAATCCGCGCCTGGAGATTTCAGCTGATGGGACGAGTCATGCAGGAACCGGCAAATTCGAAGTGAAAGAAGTTACGTATTTCGGAGAGAAGGTCGGGGTGTTTCGTGCGACGTTCGAATTCAAGCCGGACAATAGTTTGGGTCAAGTCACGGGCGAACTTTATTACAACGTGAAGGCGTTCTACCCAAGCGGAGTTATCGCGGGCAGCAAGCCCGCGGCGCAGACGGGGGAGCGCTATACCGCGCTCGTGGTAAATCAGGGTGGGCGATCAGACAGAAACATCTTCTGCGTGGCTCCGGAAGCGATGGCGAAAGCGAGCAAGGAATATGGTGGTGGATACCGATTCAGCTTTGTGACCGCGCAAGGGACACGGGATGTTTATTTCTTACCGCCCCCAAATGACGCGCTGCACCTCGGAAAATTTTCCGGTGCCCGTTCAGTCGGGGCCTCGGGGTTGAGCGCGCGATTTGGATTATCCCTCGATTCGGGCATGCCGAGCCGCACGTATGGTTTTGAAATCAAACACTTGCAAGAGGACGAGTTAGGAAACGTGATCGCGTTTCACGCCGCCTTTTGGCAGGAAGACCAGAGCGGTTGTCAGGGTGAGGTGTGCTTCAACTCGCCGCAGATGTATTCCACCAATGAGTTCAGAGAAGTGGCCAAGCATTTTTCCAAAGCGCTTGAAACGTCCGTGCCGGGCAAGACCTCCAAGCCCCGACGAAGCGGCACGGGTTTCTTCATCAGCGATGACGGATTCCTGATCACGAACGACCATGTAGTGAATAACGCTTCCGACGTTCAAGTGGTAACCAGTGTCGGAACATTTCGCGCCAAACTGGTTCAATCGGATGCAGGTATAGATTTGGCATTGCTAAAGGCGGAGGGAAAGTTCTGCGGCTTGCCGATTGCGGGCAGTCGCGCAGTCCGCTTGGGTGGCACAGTCGCGACCATCGGTTTCCCCAATCCTCTCTTGCAGGGTTTTGCGCCCAAGTTGGCCAAAGGGGAAATTGCGGCACTATCCGGAGCCGCTGACAACCCGCGCCATTTCCAGATTAGTGTGCCCGTGCAGCCGGGCAACTCGGGGGGCGCGTTGGTGGATGAGCGCGGGAACGTGGTGGGAGTGGTGTCGGCAAAGCTGGATGCTTCTCTGGCTTTGGCGGCGAGTGGCGTGTTACCGGAAAATGTGAATTACGCGGTGAAGAGCAGTTATCTATTGAGCTTCCTTGAAGCGGTGCCCGCAGTTTCGCCCAAACTCAAGCGGACCCTTGTGGCCGACCGGAAGTTCGAGGATGTGGTCAAAGCCGCGCAGGATGCGGCGGTAATGGTGCTGGTGTATTGATTTGTTCGGGTGATCCCCTCTTCCAGCGAACGCCGCTCATTGTGGGACGGCTCGATAAAATCGGTCAGGTGCGGAGATATTCGTATCGGAGACTTTGAAGGGCAGGGTATTTGTAAAGATTGAAAGCCAATTGGTTGAAGCCAGATTGGTAGAACGTTGAATGATATAGCCCAGCCCTGAGGGGCCCGAAACGGTAAAGCTGAAATCGCCGCTTGTCAGTTTCGGTGTTGACAGGAGGGCCCGTTGCCCGGCCACGGCAATTTGCCCAATCGCGAGCTTTACGTCGGCGAAGTTCCCGGTCGCATCATTTACTGCTCCGAAAGCCAGCCCAAAGTTATTGGCCGTGGCACCTCCCGTGACGCCGCTACCCGTGTAACCGCTCTGGCGCACTAGCCCATCAATATAGAGCGTCGCCGCCGCCGATTTGGGGTCATAGGAGAGTTGGTAAAGGTGATAAACGGCACCGGTCAAAACCAGCGGTAGGTTGGTCGAGGTGCCGAAAAACTGACCGCTCACGTACTTGGTCAGTGTAGGCAGTACGACGGTGGTATTGCTGTTGCCGTCGGTCCCGAGATCAATATCGTAGCGGAAGGAGCTGAAACCCGCCACCGTGGCATTGAGGCTAAAGAATCCATTTGTGCCCAGCGGTGGGCCTTGGGCCACGCGGGCCGTGAGCGAAAGAGTGAACCCCTGCGTGGAGATCTGACTCGCTTGGAGCGCCGTGAGTCCTGACCCTTGGCTGCTGAATGGACCCGTGCCGCCTACCATCTCGTAGTACGCCTGTTCGGCGTTATTCCCGGTGTTCTGAATCTGGAAGGCGGCTAGACCCTGATCATTGGTCAGGGCATTCGTGACAATGCCGCCGTTGTAAGGCCATATCCCAAAGCCTTGGGCTGTCGGTGGCGCGCCGGCTGCGAAGTGGGAGATAACCTGCGCCTTTGCTTCGAGGGCTGGGAGTAGCCCCATGGTAGCAACCAGCAAGGCCATGTGGAATAGCCCTGGTGCGAGCCGGGAGGTCTTCTTGGACAACTCTACGGCGTTTCGAGTGATTGCAAAACTGAATAGGTTCATTTCTGATGGTGATGGCTGGTTTTGGAGTGCCTGATCGTTATTGTGATGAACGGAGACCATGGAGAGGCCGGATGAGGAAGAAATAGGGGGTCACCGAGGCGGAATAATCCAGGAAAACGCGGCAATGTCAAGCGTGCCATCACGGAAACCGGCCCTGAGAAATAACCGCGCTCGGTCTGCTACTTTTTGGCTCGATCCAGGACCGGTTTGCGGGTTTCTCGAGCAAGTCGTCGCCCCAACTTCATCGTTTGTTCCAGGAGCGGCAGGTGAGCGAGGTCCTTCGGACGTCGGACGAATTTCTTGCTCGCGTAGATGCGCTTCAGGGGTAGAACCGCTACCGTCATTCCCAACCAATTTAGCCTTTTGGCCCGTTGGTATTCATAATGGAAGCCTCGTAACCCATGCACTTGGTAAAGGAAGTTCACTGTCGACCCATCACTCAAGTCAACCACAGTATTCGCGCGGACCTCAGCACCAAGCCTGCGGCATAGGTTTAGTACGCGAATGTATTGGCGTGACGGCAAGTCGATCCAGATATCGGTGTCGAGAGTAGTCGCGGGCACTCCCTGCAGAATAGCCCCGCTCATCCCGGCTATCTGAAACCGTATTTTCTCCTCGCCGAGCGAGTAAATAAGTCGTGCGAGCGGAGAAAGCTTTCGTGGAGGCGCCAGCGTTCGTCCGGCGTCGCGACCAGGCTTCGGGCGAAGAGGTACTTTTCTTCCTCGCTCAGACCGCGAACGCGCCGCAGCTTGGCCAACGCTCGAGCGACTTTTTTTTCCATGGTGCGACATTAGCTTGCGAAAAGCGCGGCGTCGAGGAGGAAAAAACAAACGACGGTGCGGAAAGGTTAGTCAGAAGGAGCCCGGGGTCAAATCTCGCTGGCAACCATGGATGTGAGACAGAACCTGGGAGAGTGCAGATGGCCTGCCAATCCGTCCCGCAGGGCCGGGGTCCTTCCCAGGAGAGAGGTATCCCTAGCTCCTACCCGAATCCAGCCAGTCCTATTCCAATCCAATTTTTTTGCGTTTCCGGTAGAGCGTGGCTTGATCAATTCCGAGGACCTGCGCCGCTTCGGCGAGGTTTGAAGTGCGTTCGAGGACTTTGCGAATGTGTGCTTCTTCGAGTTGTTCCATGGAAATCAACGCACCAATCTGCAGTGCGGCGCCATTTAGGTTGCCTTCGACAGGTTGGGCGCGCAATTCCACCGGGAGGTCCGCCACGGTGACCTTGTCTGCTCGTGCCATAATTACCGCGCGTTCAATGGCGTTGCGCATTTCTCGCAGGTTGCCCGGCCACGCATAGCCGCGGATGGCGGCTGAGGCTTCATCGGAAAACCCATTGAGACGCCGGCCGCAGAGAGCATTAAAGTGTTTGAAAAAATGGCAGGCAAACCGAAGGATATCCTCGTGGCGCTGCCGGAGCGGAGGCATTTCGGCCGTGATAACATTGAGACGAAAGTAAAGGTCTTCGCGAAAGGCTCCTTCAGCGGCGCGGCGTTTAAGATCCTGGCTGGTGGCGGCAATAATTCGCACCTCGGCCTGACGGATGACATTTTCACCTACCCGCTCATATTCGCGTTCCTGAAGAAGCCGCAGCAATTTGGGTTGGATTTCGATGGGCAAGTCGCCGATCTCGTCGAGGAAGAGAGTCCCACCCGAGGCTGCTTTGACTTTGCCCCAGTGGTCGCGCATCGCGCCGGTGAAGGCGCCTCGGACATGCCCGAACAGTTCGCTTTCCAGGAGTTCCTTTGAAAGGCTGGGACAGCTAACGGTGATAAACGGTTTGTTGGCCAGATGGCTTTGCTGGTGAATTGCGCGGGCCACGACACTTTTGCCTGTACCGCTTTCGCCCAGAAGCAGAATCGAAGCGGGTGTTTTGGCCGCCCGGAGCAGCGTCTCCATCACGTCTTTAACCAGCGGCGTGTTCGAATCCAACAGAATATCAGGACTCTGGGCATTGCTGTCCTTGATTTCGAGCTCCAGTCTTTCGATGTTCTGATTCAGTTGGTGAAAGCGCTGCACGCGAGCGACCACCAGGTGAAACTGTTCGCGAGTGAACGGTTTTTCCAGGAAATCGACGGCACCGCGGCGCATGGCTTCCACAGCGTTTTTGACACTGCCTTGGGCGGTAAAAATGATTACCGGCAGATTGGGCTGGCGCTTGAGAATTTGGTCCAGGATATCGAGCCCTTTTTCCGGCCCGAGATTAAGATCCAGCAGTACCGCTTCGAATTTCCCTTCCTTCAGCTGGGTGAGTCCCAACTCTCCGGAGCAAGCGGCCTCGCAATAGTGTCCTTCGCTGTCGATCAGCAAGCAGGTTGCGTCGCGGAATGTTTTATCGTCGTCGATGACCAGGAAGTCCATATGACCTATCAATAAGAGATATTTGCTCGAGGCAAGCGAAAGGCGAAGGTAGCGCCATGCCCCACGGTGCTTTCGCAAGCCAATTCACCCTGCATCGCCAGGACTAGTTTCTTAACGATGCTCAATCCGAGTCCCGTGGAGGGCTCGCCTCCGGTTGGCCGCGCCGATAGGCGGCCATAGCGGCGGAACATGCCTGCTTTGTCGGTTTCGCTGAACCCTGGACCTTCATCCTGAACCTGGCATTCCACAAACCTGGCACCCGGTGCACAGACAGTGAGGCGAATGTGCCTGCCGGGGGGAGAAAACTTGATGGCGTTGGACAAGAGATTATCGAGCACCTGGTTTAGCGCGGCGCCGTCGGCCTGCACGAGGCGGCCCTCGGGAGGAAGGACGATCTCCAGAACCAGTTGCTTGCTCTGAGCGGCAGGCTGATGCTGCTGGACGGCGCGAGCGGCCGCGTCCGATAGGTTGACCGGCTCGGACCTGAGGTTTAAGCCATGGTCAGCCGAAGCGTTGGCCAAAAACTGCTTCACGAAGGCAAGCATCTGACTGCTGGAATTTGAGATGTTCTCGGCCATCAGCCGCAGCTTCGGGTCGGTCACTGCTACGGTGCAGTCCCGAAGCAATTGAGCGCTCATGTCCATGCCGCCCAGGTGATTCTTGAGGTCATGGGCAAGGATGCCGAGCAATTCATCACGGTCCTCGGCGAGTTGCTTCAATTCGTCACGGGCTTTTTTGAGCGCCAGGTGGGTGCGGACGCGGGTCACCAATTCCGCCGGATTGAAAGGTTTCGTGATGTAGTCGACGCCGCCGCTTTCGAGCGCGCGAACGATCAGGTCTTTATCGTCCGCAGAAGACAGAAAGATAATCGGGATCTGGACCCACTCCGGGTCCTGGCGAATGCGGCGGCAGACTTCAAATCCGTCCATGTCCGGCATGAGAAGGTCGAGCAGGATAAGGTCGGGCTGCCGGACAGCTAGTCGACGGAAGGCCTGCGCTCCTCCAGTGGCCGGAAGAATTTCGAACCCAAGCTGGCCCAAGGCAGCGCCGATGACCTGGATGTTGGACTCCTGGTCGTCGATGACCAGCAGGCAGCCGGCGTTGGTTGCTGTGACGGCGGTGTCAGACATAGGCTATTGTTTCCGGGCGGCTTTCAAACCGCCCGCCAACGAGGCTTCGATTAAGCCGACCAATTCGGGAAAAACAGCGAGATGACTTTCCATTTGGCCGATCGCGTAGCCGTCGGCGAAGGTTGTGAGGGTTGCGGCGTAGGTTGCCAGCGCCGGGCAGTGAGCCGCGTGCCCAAGCGTGAACAGGCTGCGGGCGAAGGCCCGTGTTTCGTTGACCGCCAGCGTGTCGCGCAACTTCGGCCAGTGGGCGGCTTCCTGGCGCCGGAGTTCAACCGCGAGTTCCCGCCACTGCGCCGCTTGCTCAGGTAAAGGAGTGGGAAGGCCCGCCATTGTTTCGGAATTGGGCTGCTTCATTGGATTCTTGCGAGGAGCCCGCTGAAGAAACCGGGCCAATGCCAGGAAGAGCGCACGGCGCGAGAAAGGCTTGCGAATATAGCCGCTGAACTGGCTTTGTAACTCCATCTCTTCGCTCGATTCACTCGAAGCGGTAACGGCAATGACCGGCAACGACGCCAATCTCGCTTGCTTGCGAATCTCGACCAGTGTCGCGCGCCCATCCATAACCGGCATTCGAATATCGAGCAAAACGACGTCGGGCTTCGTGGTTCTCAGACATTCCAACGCTTCCCGGCCATTGCTGGCAAAGTGGACTCGGTGATGCGTGTTTTCGAAAATCCCCGCCATCAGGTCGCGATTCGTTCTGGTATCGTCCACCACCAGCACCGTCGCGGGTGCGAAGTCATTAAAGTCCACCGCTCCGCCCGGTTCGGCGTGATCTCCAACCGGCAGGCGTCCGGAGACCGGGACATTCGCAAATCGCAAGTGGAAGGCGCTGCCTCGATTGACGGCGCTGTCGACCGAAAGAGTGCCTCCCATCAATTCAGTGAGGCGTTTCACAATCGTTAGACCGATGCCGGTACCCTCCTTTTCCGCGGTCCGGCGAGAGTCGGCCTGAACGAACGGCATAAAAACTTCCTCGATTTTATCCTCTGGAATTCCGATACCGGTATCCTCTACATCAATCAAAAGTGTCCCGGTGCCATCGTTGTCCTGAGTCTGCCACGAGACTCGAGTTTTGATGCAGCCCCTCTCGGTGAATTTAATGGCATTACTAAGCAGGTTCACCAGGACCTGGCGCAATCGAAGTCGATCCAGCATTAAGGCACGGGGCAAGTCCGGTGCGAGCTCGAATTGAAGTTGCAGTGATTTCATTACCGCCTGCTGTCCGAAAACCGTTCGCAGAAATTCACACGAATCCCGCATATCGGTGGGATCGGGGTGGAGTTCCAGCTTGCCGGCTTCGAGCTTTGACAAATCGAGGATATCGTTGATGAGATGAAGCAAAGCCGAGCCGCTGTCCCGAATGGCCCGCACATATTGCGCTTGCTTGGGCGTCAATCCGTCCGGCTCCAACAGTTCGCTGAACCCGAGGATGGCGTTCATGGGACTGCGAATCTCATGGCTCATGTTGGCCAGGAAGACGCTCTTCTCGCGGACAGCTTGTTCGGCGCGAAGTTTTTCTTCCAACAATTCCCGGCGCGCGCGCTCCTGATAATAATCGATCCGGTAAAAGTACAAGGCGAACAATCCTGCCCCCACCCCAAGCAACGCGGCCATCCAGGTGATCTGCTGGAGGTGTTTTATCGACTCCCGGAACTGCTCGGCGACAACCGACGCTTCCACGCTATGCGAGAAACGACTCCACGCCATGGCCCCGGAGATGACGCTGGCGACGGTAACGATGAGCCAAAAGATGGCCAATGGTCCCATAATTACGTTTCGGAATCGGTAGATCATGCGCTTCCCCGCGTCGAGTCGAGCGCACAGGCGTCCGGCCAATGAAGGTGACGTTAACATATCATGCAAAATGCATGGCGCATAGGTGTTTTCTGGGCGCCGGTGACTTAAAAGTCAGGCGGCGCGATCAACCTTCTCTCGTCGAACCCTCTCCGTGACCACAGAAGCAGTAATCCGGGATCGCCCGGGTGCGCTCTTTGGAATTGTTGGGTCAGTTCGAGCGCGTGGCTTTCATGGCCTCTTGTGTTCACAAGATCCGCCTTAGCAAACCGAATGCCGCGGAGATAGAGATCGATCTAAGCGACTTTGCGTACACAGGTTTAGAAGGATTCGGGCCGAATCTTATCCTCGATGCTGAGAAAGACAGTCATGCAATTTGCGCGGAAAAACCGTTGGCAACATGCGCTTTGCAAGCTGAAAAACCAGGTTGCTGTCCTAGCATTGTCGCACCGTTTGAGTGCCATCGAGGCGTTTGGACAAATCAACGGGATCCCCGACCGAAACGTTCACTGGATTGACTTGATACGCCCAAACTTCGAAGTGGGTCAAGATTGCTTCGCCATAGATCGTTGCAAATGCCCCGTCCACAGCGTCCGCACCATGGGCAACCTTAACGCGGCCGATGCGGGGCACATTGTAACGCGCATCAAAGGTGAACCACTGCTGACCCAGGTAGACCTCAAAATAGGCATGAAAGTCCATGGGCGTGCCTGGATCGGTGTAGCCGATGTCGGGGAGGTGACCGGTCACATAGCGCGCTGGCAGATTGAAAGCACGGCATAAAGCGATGGCGGCATGAGCGAAGTCTCGACAGACGCCGTAACGTCGCTCGATGACCTCGGATGCAGACAAATCGGGGCGCCCGGACAGGAAGCGGTATTCAACATTATGGTGAACCCAATCGCAGATTGCTTGGACCCGTGGCAAACCATGGGTCGTTTGCCCGAAATGGTTCCAGGCAAAGTTCATCAACTTGTCCGAATCGCAATAACGACTTGGCAAAGTGTAGCGCAGGAGTTCACACGGGAGTTGCCCCACGGACAGGATTGGTCCCGTGACCTCCCGGGTATCGGGGAGTAATGAAACAGCGACTAGCGCATCATGTCGAATTTCATTGCGGCCCGGCATCAACGTGGAGCGATAAGTGATGTTTCCGTGTGAATCCTGAAACTCGTAAGAGGGCAGACCGATTCCGAACGAGAGTTGCTCTTGCAGCACAAGCACCGAGCCCTCCAGTCGGGGTTTGAGGACGAATAGCGCCGGTGTCGGCACCGTTGTTTCGTAACAGAGTGCGCAACCGATCCGCACGGTGAGGTTGAGCGGTGACCAATTCACGATTTGAGCGAGAACCTCGGCAAAGCGCAGACCAGGCGCTCGTTACCGACTAACGACCTATTCCTGAACGACGCGATAGAAACCTTGATTGCCAGTCCTTGTCGTAGAGTCAAGATAACTGCTTGTCAGGCCGTCAGCGCTATCCGGCGCTATGCCCTTCTGCAGTACGGTCCAGGGGGAGAAGACTCCCAGGGCACTCGTAAACAGAACCTGGTACGTCTTACCCGGCGCGCTATACCAGGTAAGGCCAACACCCGAAGCATTGGAGGTAACGTCTGTGATCAGAGGCCTGGTCAAGCGGACCGAAAGGTCATCAACGACCATGGTTCCGGTTACGGATGAGGCTCCACCCGAAGCAAGATTGACACGCAATTGGGTTGTCCCGGCGGGCACTGCCAAGCGTTGGTACTGCCGCTCGAAGGTGGAGTTCCCGACAGTGCCACCCCAACCCGGACTTTGGCCAGTGACGTTAAAATCCTTCCCGGCAAGCTGGTTATTACCGGCATCCAGGAACGCGAAGCTCAGGCGCATACTCCCGCCAGACACGTTGTATAACTGGAACCACTGAAGGTCGAGCGCATCGCCGACAGAAACGAGGTTAGACACGGTAAGGAAAAGGTACCACTCGCCGTAATTCGCAGCATCATTGTCGACCAGAGCCAAAGAGTGGCTCGTGCTGACTGAGTTACTTGCTGTGACCTGATCGATTGAGCTGGCGCTGCCGCCCCTCTGCCAGCCTCCCCCAGGCAAGCCAAAAAAAGGATCGTCCAATTGCAGTCCTAGCTCAAACGTTGGATTGGGGAAGAAGTTTCCGACCAGGACACTGGGAGGCACAACGTTGACTGATAAGTCGTCGATGGCCATAACCCCCGTGACGCTCGCCGAACCGCCGGAGACGAGCGAGCAGCGCATCTTAACTGAGCCGGCGGGGACGACTACCGTGCCATTGCGTTTGGTGAATGCCGAGTCCTTGAGGTTGCTTACCCATCCGGGACTGTTGGTGCCGGTGGTGACAAAGTGCGTCGTCGCGCCAACCTGTGTGCCCGTGCCATCCAGGAACAACACGCTCAGACGCATTTCGGGACCGCTAATGTTGTACATTTCAAACCACTGGATATTGAGTGTGTCACCCGAGGTGGCGTTACCACTCAGTGCCACGTCGGAATACCACTCGCCGTAACCACTGTTGCTGGTGTTGGTGTCGACCACGGCTAACGCATGGCTGGAGCTGGTATAGTTGTTTGTCGTGACTTGATCGATGGTGCTGTCCCCACCCCCGCGATTCCAATTCTCGGGTGTTCCGTCGACCCGATCCAACCCAGTGCCGAGTTCGAAGGTCGAGTTCACCCAGAAATTGCCGGGCAACAGATCTGCGTGAGGTGCGCGCGCCACCGATAAGTCGTCAATGACCATGACACCCGTGACGGTTGTCGAACCGCCCGAGACCAGCGAACAGCGCATTTTGACCGCACCCACGGGAACCGGCACGCTGGCGTTGCGCTTGGTAAACGTGGAATTCTGGATCGTGCTCACCCATCCGGGGCTGCTGGTTCCGGTCGTCACAAAATGGGTAGGATTGCCAACTTGAGCGTTGGAGCCATCCAGGAACAGTACGGTCAGGCGCATCTCCGGTGCGCTGATATTATACATTTCGTACCACTGAAGATTCAAAGCGTCGCCGGGGGCGGCATGGCCCGCAAGTGCGACATCCGAGTACCACTCGCCATAGCCGCTGCCGCTGGTGTTGGTGTCCACGACCGCCAGGGCGTGCGTCGAACTGGTGAAGTTCCCTGTAATGATTTGGTCAATCGAAGCATCGCCGCCGCCACGGTTCCAATTGGAGACGCTGCCGGTGGTTTGGTCCAGGTTACTGCCGAGCTCAAAGGAAGGATTGATCCAGAAGTTGCCCGCAAGCAGGTTCGGCACGGCGGAACGAGCCACGGATAAATCATCAAGGATCATCACACCTGTGACGGATGGTGAACCGCCCGAAACCAAAGAACAGCGCATTTTAACAGCGCCCGGTGGCACAGCCAACGACCCGTTGCGCTTGGTGAAGGTCGAATCCTCGATCGTGCTGACCCAACCGGGACTGGTTGTGCCGGTGGTAACAAAATGGGTGGGGCCTCCAACCGTGGCGCCTGTGCCATCAAGGAAGAGCACGGTCACACGCATCTCGGGCGAGTCGAGTCTGTACATTTCGTACCACTGGATATCCAAGGTGTCGCCGGGGCTGGCATGGCCGCTGAGTGGAACGTCGGAGTACCACTCACCGTAACCGCTGCTTCCGGAATTGGAATCAATTACCGCCAGGGCATGACCTGAGCTGACAAAGTTGTTGGTGATCACTTCGCAGATCGTTGGGTCACCGCCTCCTCGGTTCCAATTCGAGACAACGCCATCAGTTTGATTGAGATTGGTGCCGAGTTCGAATGAGGAATTGATCCAGAAATTGTTTGGGAGGTTGTCAGCGCGGGTCGGAACACTGGCCAGCAGCAGTGCGGCGGCACCTAGCAGCATGAGGTTCTTTTTCATAGTTGGATTTCCGTTCTTCTTATTCTTTGGCGATGCGCAGACAGAGTCGGCCATTCGGGTCGAGGCGAACGCTTGCTTCAAAAAATTGCTTTGGTGAGCACATAGCCAAGGTTTCGGTCGGGCTTTAGCTAACCCGGGGCCAAAGAGGGCACAGCTTCCCTAATGCGTTACATTAGAGAACGCTAAGGAAAATCAAATTGAGTCCGGCGCGGGGAAACTCACAGCGCGAACGTGCAAATTGCAGCCTCCCGAAGGCTTAACCGTGCATAATGCACGGTCAGCTCGAGGTTGCTCGCGCTCTCGAACTCAGCCGGGGGACGAAAGCTGGTAACCATTCCCGACGGCCTGCACTTGCTATA
>DATGLT010000173.1:0-18575 GCA_035294005.1 Verrucomicrobiia bacterium | reverse complement strand
GGGGTTCGCCTGAAATGCTTCCCAAGTCATGCCGCGAAACACCTGCCGCTCACTGCTGTCCAAGGCATGATGCAGCTGGGTGGACGCGAACTCATGCCGTGTCCCGGTGCTGAACAGTTGGGCCTCGGACATATTCCACGGCATCCGGGCCGTGCGCATCAGGTACGCATTGAACCCAACGCCGGCGCCGACTCGGCCGATCCTTTTTCGGCCGTAACCCAGGGTGAGGGTCACTGATTTATCGGCCTGCCCCGGCATGACCCAGACCGGAACACGCAATCGCCTTCCCGCTGCGGCGAGTTCGACGACATCACCCGAATAAATGCGGCAGCGCTGCGCCAATCCCGGGCTGATCAGAGCGGCATTGTCCCAGGTGAGCTTGCTAAACGGTTTGGGACATTCCTGCAGCCACCCATTATTTGCAAAGCGTCCGTCCCAGACACTGGCGTCCGGACGAAAACAGATTTCAAGCCCGGTCGCCTTCAACACCGCAGGTGCGGCGCGATCGCTTGCCGAAAACTCGAGGCCCGTCGCTTGCGAATTTGTCCCGGATGAGTTCCCAACCGCGGCAGCAGGAACGAGCGGGGCCTCGGGCGCGCGCTGCGCGTTTTCGTCACGGGAAATGGTGGCAAAATCACGTGCGTTAACCTGTTGGGGCGCGGAACGCGTGTTGGCAATGAAACCGTTGTGCAGAGACTCGCGCCATCCGGCTTCGAAATCAGCCCATTTGTTTTGCGACTGCCAGTAATTGCGCACGATTTCGTAATCACTGAAGAGAGGCTGTTGCTGGAAGAAGGCGCCCAGCACCTCGTAAGCGGACTTGCCGTTGTACAGCGGCGAAATAAGCGGTTGAATCAGCGAAACCGTTCCATCATACGAGCGGGCATCACCCCACGACTCCAGGTAATGCGTCGCTGGAATGTGCCATGCCGATAGCGCCGCGGTTTCGTCCAATTCGAGTCCGAGATGAATGCTGCGCGGAACCCGCCCGAGCAGTTGATCAAAGCCAAGATCACATGGGCATGAATAGACAGGGTTAGAGCCCAGAATAAAGAGCGCGTCGACTTTTCGCTCGTCCATTTCCTTCGCGAGGTCCTGAATGGACAGATCATTGGGCGCCCCCACGTCCGCCGGCTCGGTGTAAAACAGAGCTTTGCCCGGGTTGCCAAGGTGTTGGTTGAGCAGGTGCGCCATGGCATGGACAATCGGGGGTTGAGATTCACCGGCAATAACGATGCTCGCCCCCCGATTCTCCTGCAAATCGGCAACCAGGCTATCGATAAAGGGTCCCGGCACTGATGGGCCAATGTCAGGCGGTGCTTGAACCGGAAGCCCCAACCGGCCGGCCAGCAGCCGCGTGAATGCCTCAATTTTCGAACTCTCCAATGGCAGCCGATTGTCGGCGATCGACCCTGTAATCGTGGGCGAGCTCTCGACCACATACAGCCGATTCATTTGCTTTAGACCGGAACCGACTCTACGGCCATCCGTGAAGTGGCGCGTATAGCGCAACCGGTCCGGGTGGAAATAGAGAAAATCCGATTCCAGGGATAAAATGATTTTGGCTTTGTCGAACTGATATTGAGTCGCTACCGATTGGCCAAAGGCCATCTCCGCTCCGAGACGAACGTTATCGCGCGAGATGGGCTCGAACTGGCACCACCTGGATTCCGGAAAGAGCTTGTGAAGCTCGCTCATTTGCGTGGCAAGCGTCGGCGAGGTCACTGTCTCGGTGAGAAACCGCAGACCAGCGCCTCGCTTGGGCCGCTGCTCGGCGATGAGCGTGTTCAAATCCGCGAGAAAATCGGCCCACGAACTGAAGTCTCCGTTGCGAAGGACGCTTTGGGAACGATCAGGATTATACAAATCCAAAATGGAGGCCTGGAGCCAAACGCTTGAACCTCCCAGGCTGGCCGGGTGATCGGGATTTCCTTCGATCTTTACAGGATGGCCCTCACGGCTTTTGACAAGGGCGCCCGTCGCGAACCCGCCCAGCACCATGGAGGTCGCATAGAACAGCGGTTCGCCCAGCACCAACTCGGCGGGTTGGTTCACGTAAGGAAAGATCTCTCGCGTGGGCTGCCGGGTGCAGGCAGTCAAGCCGGCCAAAGCCATCGAGGCGGTGGCCAATTTGAGAAAGTTGCGGCGAGATAACCCGTCGAGCCATTCTGAGGCGCCAGTAGAAAACTCGGCTTGCAGACTTTGCTGGAACTCCCGTGTACCCGCCAATTCTTCAAGGCTGCGCCAATTTTCAGACAAGGGCGAGTTATGCAGATTTGCCCGCATCGTCTCGAAATCAAGCGGCCGAGGAGGACCATGCCCCTGTCCTCGAGGGTTTGATGGGCTGGAGTTCATCGATGACACATACTGCAGTCACGCAACTGATTGAGCCTTTGTTGGCTGATGTGATAATCCGCGATTAATCGCCGGCCTTGTTGCTCCTGGTCTGCCGGCGGTTCCCATTTCATGTTGAAGATCTGGTCCCTGGGGCGAAGCTGTCGTTCGGGTGCTTCATGGCAATCAATGCACCACCGCATGTAGAGTGAATGTTCTTTCCAGGTCAGGGGCATTTGATCCATCCGGCCGTGGCAGGTGGAACAGCCAATGCCTTTCTGCACGTGGATGCTATGATTGAAGTACACGAAATCGGGCAGATCGTTGACGCGCTTCCAATGCAACGGTTGACGCGTGGCCAGGCTTTGACGCACTGGCGCCAATAACGGCGCGTCCGTCCACACCCGGGAATGGCAGGTCATGCAAGTCTCGGTCGGAGGTATCCCTGCGAACGAAGAGGTCTCGACCGAGGTGTGGCAGTAGCGGCAGTCAATGCCAAGCCCCGAGTAGTGGTGCTCATGACTGAACGGCACCTCCTGTACGCGGGCAACGTTCACATCGGTGGTGTAAGGCGAACGATAGATTAGGTACACCATGCCCCAAAAAACGAAAAACCCCAAAAAGCCGCCAATCAACAGCACACGCGCGACGCTGTTGCTGCTCCGGTGAAAAATCTGAGCCATGCCTCTAGAAGCGACCCTTCCCGCCCACACTCACTATTCCACGACCGTATTGCAATCGGCCTCGCCCCAGCGTGGGCGTACGCGCCAGCCGGTGGCTTGCCCGCAACTATTCCGTTCATTCCACCTAGATGGCCGAAAATATTGATGTGAATCCAAGCGAAGTAAATTGGGGCTCATGCCCCAGAGGAATTGAAAACTCACCGAAGGACCAGCCTTGGAGATTTGAAAGGATGGCGCGGGCGCGATGCAGGCAGAGCGGCGCCAGTTAGAAGCTATGCGTGTCCGGCCTCGTTTCCAGGATTTCCCGGACCGGCCGGACTTTCGGTTAAACGATGTTCGACGGCGTAACGGACTAATTCGACGTCATTTTTCACGCCGAGCTTTTCCCAGATGCGAGTGTGAAAGGTGCTGATTGTCTTCACACTCAGAGAGAGTTCGCCGGCAATCTCTTTGAGCGATTTGCCCGCGAGAAGCATCCGCAAAACCTGGAACTCGCGATCCGAGAGCTTCTGGTGGGACGCCGCGCGATCGTGCCCAGTCTCTTCAGCCAAGCGTTCCGCCAAGCTGGCGCTTACATATTTGCCGCCCTGAAGGATCTTCCGAACCGCCTCAACGACTTGGAGCGTGGCAGACTGTTTGCTCAGGTACCCGCTGGCGCCGGCGCGCAAAACCCGAATAGCCATCTGCTCCTCCGGAGCGCCACTGACCACCAGGACGGGCGGCCGTGGTTCCATCCGGCGCAATTCCTCCAGAACCTCAAGACCGCTGCGGCCAGGCATGAACACGTCCAGAATAACAATGTCCCAGGACCCTTCCTTCAGAAAATCGAGCGTTTCCTGCGTTGTTGCCGCCTCGTGAAACTCGGCATTTGGAAACTCGCCGGAAAGTACATGAATCAGGCCTTGCCTTAACAAGGCATGGTCATCGGCAAGCAGGATTCTCATTTGCACTGGATGGCAGGAGCGATTTCGCAGCGTGGACCCAACTCGGCTTCGGGGTCAAGCTCCGGCAGCACCCTTGCCGTCTTGCAAGTCCGTCATGGTCGGTGCACCAGGTGATACCGGTTTATCTGCGGCGCATCGATTTTGGACCGGGAACCGTCGGACCAAATGATTTCCGCGCGGTCAATTTTCGCCGTGGAACCCAGGCCAAAGTGCAAGACATTGGGCGATTGGCACCGATAGGAATCGCCGGTCACAATTTCTGCGGCCGCTTTATGTTCGCCATACTGGATGTTAACGCTTGTTCCAACCGGCGATTTGCCGTGTCCTTCTTCGCGGAACCGAAACCCGATCCAATTGCCAGGGTTCGCCATTGCGTTGCGATACATGCGCAACGACTGTTTTGGCCGGGGCCAAACCTCGAATGTAGTGACCAGTAGATCCACGTTTCCGTCACCGTCGAGATCGGCACTGACCACGTTGCGGCAATCCTGTTCGATGCCCACCCCAAGCAACTGGCCGGCTTCAAGGAAAGAGCCCCCGCCCTGGTTCAAATACAACCGGTTTTGCTCATACCCGCCATACGATTGGCCCCGGGACCGAGTGCGAGTGAACTTCGATTGAAAGTAGAGGTCTGAGGCCGGGTCGTTTTTGGATGAGCCCACGAAGATATCGTGCAGCCAAAACTCGGGCTCGTAGTCCCGGACCGTCGCGCGGCTTTCGTGCCCGTTGGCGATGTAAACATCGGGTAATCCCTTGTTGTCCCAATCAAAAGCGCTGCATCCCCATGACCAGCCCGAGTGGGCGATGGGTGATTCGGGCGAAACGGTTGTAAAGGTCCCGGACGACCGGCCCAGCAACAGCCGATTACCGCAAGCCAAACGAGAGCGGGTGGAATGCTCTTCGGCGGCTCCGGGCCGCCACAATCGCATATGGTCCAGGCGATCGACTGTGGGAGAATCCATTCCTATCATTAAGAAATCCAGCACGCCGTCGGCATTGAAATCGGCAAACGTGTGAGACATCCCGAAGCCAAGCGGATCGGGAACGGCTCGGCGTGTGATATCCTGGAAATGCCCGGTGCCGTCGTTCCGGTACATGTCGATGCCCGCGAAATCGCTTACCACCACGAGGTCGAGGTTTGTGCCTCCAGGCAACCGGGCAAAAGAAGCGCTGTACGTTCGCCGAAAGCGTTTCGTTCCCAGGCCGGCAGTGAGGGTAGCGTCGCTGAAATTGCCGCGGCCGTCGTTCAAAAGCAGATACGCCGGATCGCCATCGTTGGCATCGTAGTACGGCGTGGGCATCTGCCCGTGGAAATAAGGACTCTTGTATTGGGCGAGAAACAAGTCCAGGTCGCCGTCGCGATCGACATCACCACAAGTGAGAACCTGGGCGTACTTCAGAGACGGATCGGCCCTCCACACCAATCTCGGCGGTTGGTCAAATGTTCCGGCTTGGGAGCCACTGTACAGAAACAGACCTTCGGGTTTGGCGCACAGAAAATCGGGAAAACCGTCCCCGTCGAAATCGGCAATTACCGCGCTCATGATCCGTCCAGGGTCGTATCGGCAGAGGGGCCTGGTCCGGTATGAGCCGTCCGGATTGCGTGTATAAACCAGGTTCTTGCCCGCCAGAATAATTTCCGGCAGCCCGTCTCCGTTCAGGTCGTAAATTATCAAAGGATCTATCAGGAGCCATTTTTCAGGCGGAAGAATGGTGTCATCGATAATGAGGTGAAACGGAGGTTCACCGCGCCGGGATTTGATAACGATGCGCTTCGCGTCGATGCGGCGAATGGCCGCTTGCCGACTCCCATTGATTGAACCCCACTGCACCGCAAGCTCACCTTCGAGAGTCACCCGGTCTAGTCCATTGGTTGTGCTGGCGTCGGCGCGAAAAGAAAATTGGCTTTGGTCCATTCCTCCAGCCGGCGCGGGATCAAATCCGCGCTGGCGAAATTCGATATGTTCCAGCCGCCACCCTCCTGCTTCGCACGTTGCCAGGAATGATTGCCACTCCCCCTGGTACCAACTCGCGCTTTTTGTTGGGTCCGGTTGCCGGACCTGAATTTCATGGCCGACCGCCAGCGGCGGCAAGTAAGCGCTGACAACCAATTCGCCGACAGGAAACGTGGCCAGAACGTCAAACCGGTTAGTAGCGGCGTTGATAGAGTCCCACAAGGTCTCCAGGACAGCTCCAAATTCTTCCGCTCGCCGTTCCGGCGCCCAGGTCGTTTCATCCATGCGTTGTTCCCGACCCTCGATGGAATCGAATTCAGAAAGCAATGCCGGGCTGATGACATCCGAACGGCTGGCCGTAGCGTTTCGGGCCGCCTTGCGACCGCGCTGAACCAGGAAGATTGTCACACAAATCAGCAGCACCCCCAGCAATGCCAGCAAGCGCTTGATTCGCGGGTGAAACATCAACAACAGCCTAGTCGGGCAACACGGTCATGTCAGGCGCGAACGTCAGGGGCCGCATCGCGCGGAAAGCACCGATCACGGAAATCGAGCTCAATTTAGGGGCACGCCGCGCCGGATGTAAGTTGGAACATCCAGGTCTTCGCCTTTGTGAATAGTGGGTTCGCTTTTGTCGAAACGGCCTTTGGAAACAATTTCCAAGGGCAAATGGGTTTGGCGCATGCGCGACAACGCCTTTGAGCGGGCGTTTGGCCGTGTGCGCGCCTGCTTGGAGAGGAGCTGTTCCACCTGCTCGGGAGCCAGCGCGGGCGCGGGCGGAACGAATCGAGAGGTGGGTTTTGCGCCGGGCTTGCGATCCAGCAGGTGGCTGTGCAAATCTCCGGCGCGGGGCCCCGTCGTACCCTCGATCTTGAACGGTATCGAGCACACGAGCGTTACCGCGAGGCGATCCCCCATTTGCTCCTCGATATACGCCCCCATCGTCAGTGGAGCCGCGCATCTGGACTTGATATGATCCATCACGCGGCTCACCTCGGCCATGGTCAGCCCGGGCCCGCCGGTCAAGCTTACCAGAACATTTTCCGACTCGCACAAGGCCTCACCGTTGTCGAGTAAAGGATGCGCCAGGAGTTTGTCCAGAACCTTGCTGGCACGGTCCTGGCCCGCCGCTTCGGCGACCGCAAAAAAGCTCTGGCAATTCCGGTCTTGCAGCAGGTCCACAAGGTCTGCCGTAGGAATTTCAATCAACCCTTTGCGACTGAATAAGCGCCAGAGTCCCTGGACCCCGTCGGCTAACAGCCGGCTGGTAATCCGGAACGTCTCCATAACCGTGGTGTTCTCCTCGATGAGTTTGAAAATCTTCTGGTTGGGAAGGACCACCACGCCATCGGCCGCTTCTCGAAGTTGTTCCAGGCTTTCCTCCGCGAGTCCCTGCCGTCGAGAGCCTTCGCAATCGAAAGGCAGGCTCACAAACCCGAGCACCAAAGCGCCCGCTGCCTTTGCCACCCGCGCCACCACCGGGCTGATTCCCCCGCCCGAGCCGCCGCCCAACCCGGCGATAATGAACACCACCTCCGCGCCCAGGCAAATCGCCTTCAGCTCATCCGTTTTCTCTTCTGCGGCCTGCCGTCCCCGTTCTGGATCGCCCCCGGACCCAAGCCCTCGTAAACGGCGCAATTCCAGCGGGAGCTTGGTTTGGGCGCGGGAGTTTTCCAGGGCCGGTCCTCCCGAGTTGATCGCGATGCAACTCTCGGGGGAAACGCCTTCGGATAACAACAATTCGAGCGTGGCGATGCCGGCATCGCCGATCCCAAATAACCGTAGGGGCGTCGAGGATCCGGGCGAGGCGGTAGGCGAATTGTCGATCATAAATTCTGAATTCCTTTCAAGCTCGTTTAAAAAGCTGCCCGAAAGTGCTTTTGATGCCGTCGCTCAGAGACAAGCGCCCGCCGCGTTTGCGCTGCTGAAAGGACCCGAATTTCACCAGGCCGATAGCGGTGGCGAATTCAGGTTGATCCAGGGCCGATTTCAACCCGTTAATGGAATTAGTTTTGCCGATGGAGGCGGGCACCTGGAGGACTTGTTCAGCGAGTTTCGCAATTTGTGGGATGCGCGCGCCGCCGCCACACAGGAACACCGGGGAGCGCTCATAGCTAAAGGCGTCGGAGTTTTCAAGGTCCTGAGCGATCAGCTGGAAGATCTCCTCGAGGCGGAGGGACATGATGCGGCGCAGGTTCTCACGGCTAAGAACCTTTACGGGCATACCGAGCTCATTGGCCAGAGTGATGCTCTGGCCTTTGTCTGAATCTTCCACCAGCGCGCAGCCGTGGTCGATTTTGAGCTGCTCAGCGCGGCTCAACGGCACCTTGAGTCCGTAAGCGAGGTCGTTTGAGACGTGGTCACCGCCAACAGCCAGCACACCGGTGTGCTTGATAATCCCGTTTGAATAAAGGACGTAGTCGGTTGTGCCTCCCCCAATATCAATGACCAGCGAACCCATTTCCTTTTGGTCGCTGGTAAGCACGGTCAACGAGGAAGCCAGCCCGTTGAACACGATATCATCAACCTCCAATTGCAAGCCTTTGACAGTGCGGATCGCATTCTGAAGCCGGTTCAGATTCCCGTGTAGCACGTGAACGTCCACCTCGACCCGGGCACCCAGCATGCCAACCGGGTTGGTGATACCGTCCTGACCGTCTACAAGGAAATGCTGGCGAATGGCATGGATCACATGATTTTCCGCCGGCAGGTTGATGGCCTTGGCATTTTTGATGACGTCCTGCACGTCCAATTCGGAAATTTCCCGGTCCGCTGAGGCCACTGGGTGCACGCCGCGGTTATTGAAGCCGCGCAAATGCCCGCCGGTCACCCCCAGGTAGACGCTCCGAATCTCGACGTCTGCCATCTGCTCCGCCTCGACGATGGCTTGTCGCACGTCCTCCTCACAAAGCGAAGGGTCGCAGATTTCTCCTTTGCGCACACCCCGCGAACGCGATTGCCCCACCCCAACGACGTTTAGAACCCGGTCCGCGCTGACTTCGCCAACCACGGCGCAGACTTTCGACGTGCCAATTTCCAATCCGACGATAATGGACGAGTTGGAATCAAACATGTTTTTTCCTGTTGCGAAGTAATTTGGTAGATTTGAAAGGGACTTGGGGAATAGAACCAGAGTCGACCCAGGTGAGTGGAACACTGTTGGAGACCGCCAGGTCAAGGCTGACAATGGCTTTGTTCCGTCGCTGGGCTTCTTCAAAGATGCTTTGCCATCGAAGCAATTGCTGGTCGGGATCTTTCAGGCTGAAAGTGATTTCGCTGCCCTGGCTGGTTCGCACAGTGAGCACACCGGGCATCGCGGCATCGATCTTCTTCAAATCGGCCAGCGCTTGCATCGAGGATCGCTGGAATGCGAGAATCAACTCGATCGCCCCGCGGATCTGCGGCGAGTCGAGGCGGCGGCCGGTCTGGATTTCGGTTGAACTCGGACCCACGATCAGCGGCAACTGGTCGGGTGCGGGTGGTTGCGATCCCACGGCACACTCGCCAGGCAAGAGCGGTGAAATCACCATGGCATCGGCGTCGAGGAAGAAAGTCACCATTTCCAATCCGCCGTCCGGCCTGGGCCGAGCTACGCTCAAGTGAGCCACCGGGTCGCGTTCGCTGACTTTTAAGCGCAGCGTGTGCGGAAGCACCTTTTCAAGGGACACGGACCGGATACTCGAAACGAGTTTCAGGTTGTTCTCAACCCCGCGAAGATCGAGGGCGAAGAGATTTTGGCCGGGCCGCACGCCGCTCCAGCGTCGGAGTTGATCCGGAGCAATGATACCGTCGGTTTGGGCGTCGATTTCCCGAATGGCAAAGGCTTTATTTTCGTAGATGAGAACGTTCAAGGCCAATTGACTGGCTTGCCAGGCGAGATAAAGGGCGGCCACGGCTGTGAACACACCACCGATGGCAATCGCGGCCAGGCGCATTCGGCGGGCGCGCACCTGGCTGGATCGCAACTTCACGTCCAGCACGAATTGCCGTCCGAGGCGTCTGTTCTTAGGCGCTTTCCTGAACCACATCGTTGTCTAGTTCGACCCGGATCGTTGCAAAGCAAGGTCGATCATTTTTTGACATAATTCGGCATACCCAATGCCCGCGGCGGCAGCTGCCTTTGGCAGCAAGCTCGTCTCAGTCATGCCAGGTAACGTGTTCACTTCCAAAACCAAGGGCTCTCCTGAGCCGTTGACCATCACATCAACACGCGCGTAATCACCGCCGCCCACCGCATTGAAGGCGCCCAACGCGGCTTTCTGTATTTTGCCAGTCGTGGCAGCGTCAAACGGGGCGGGACACAGGTATTCGGTCGCTCCCGAGGTGTATTTGCTTCGGTAATCGTAAACTCCCGTTCGGGGGCGCACCTCCACGACCGGAAGCGGCGCACCGCCCAGAATTCCTACGGTCGTTTCCCGCCCCGACACTTTCTCCTCGAGCAACACCTTTGAATCGAAACGAAAGGCCTCGGCCAAAGACTTGCCCCAATCGGCCACGCAATCGACAAACTGCAGGCCGACACTGGATCCCTGGCAGACCGGTTTCAGGACCACAGGCGGATCCCAGCCGAGCGGCCAGCTTGCGTCCGATGACTCGACCAGGGAAAATCGCGGAGTGGGCACGTTGCACTCGACACAACGCAGCTTGGTGCGGTGCTTGTCAAAGGCCACTTCGCTCGCCGCCGGGCCGCAACCGGTATAGGGAACATGCAATTGATCAAGTTCGCGTTGGACTGCCCCGTCCTCACCATACGTGCCGTGAAGGGCCAGGAAAACGACTTGGGTTCCCGCGGGGAGCGACCACGATCCGGGCTGCGGATCCAACTCGGTGACCGAGTGGCCAAGGGAACGCAACGCTTGGGCCACGGCGGTGCCGCTCCGCAGCGAGACTTCTCGTTCCGCGCTCGGGCCGCCCAACATCACCACTATATTTAGCTTCTTTACCACTGGTTTTGTTACTCGCCGATAATTTCCACTTCCGTTTCAAGCTCGATCCCGCGATCGGCCCGCGCCCGGGATCGAACGCGCTCGATGAGCTCAAGCACATCGCGAGCAGTCGCGTTTCCGGAATTGATCAGGAAGTTGCCATGTTCCATTGAAACCATTGCGCCGCCGACGCGCGTGCCTTTGAGCCCCAGTTCGTCGATGAGTTTGCCCGCGGGTATCGTAGGCGGATTCTTGAACATGCACCCCGCGCTTGATGCCGCAGGTTGCGATTCCCAGCGGCGTTTGCTGAACTCAGCCAGGCGTTGTTCAATCTGGTCTGTCGGGGCGGTGCGCCCCCGCAAAACGGCTTCGAGCGCAATCTCGGTCTTGAGCGTCGAGCAGGCGCGATACGCCACCTGCATCGATCCGGCGCCGCGGTCATGCGCCTGTCCTGCAAAGTCCATCACCCGCACCGACTCAACAATGTCGAACATCGCCCCCCCCATAGCGCCGGCATTCATCCGCAGTCCACCGCCCACGCTGCCGGGAATGCCTTCCAAAAACTCCAGCCCTGCCAAGCCGTGACGCTTGGCTTCCATCGCCACGGCCTTCAACCGTGCGCCCGCCCCGCAACGCAATTTTCCCCCTTCCACTTTGACTCCGGCGAAACCGCGGCAAAGACAAATCACGACTCCACGAAAACCGCGGTCCCGCACCAGCAAATTGGAGCCGCGCCCCAGGATGAACAAAGGCAGCTGATGAATGCCGCAGAACTGCAAAGTCAGTGCCAGGTCCGCTTCGGTCGCGGGTTCCACGTACAGATCCGCCGGGCCACCCACCCGCAAAGTCGTTCTTTTTGCCAGAGGCTCGTTGTTGCGCACCAACGTTGCCGGTGAAACCTGCCGAGTGAGGTCGGCTGCCGCCTGAATTGGATCAAAAGTGACAGAGCCGTCTCTCAAGCCACACTCCCTTCCCGGACCGATAAGCAGGCCCGGTCATTGGCAGGATCCTTCGGTCCACTTTGCGGCGCGCTCCGCAGAAACCCGCCTGCCAGAATATTGACGCTGCTGAGGATGGCTTGCGCTATTTCCGATGCCGCATCCGGTTTGTGCCAGGCGTCCAGGGCGTCACGCATGCGGCTGCGAACTGCCTCGTCGCGCATAAGGGGAATGAACACCCGCTCCAAATCCTCCGGCCGGGTTCGGTCTTGTTGCAGGAGAAAAGCAGCCCCGGTTTTTTCGAAAGCCCGCGCATTTTCAAACTGGTGGTTGTCAGTTGCCGCAGGGAACGGAACCAGCACCGCAGGCAAACGCATGGCGGCCAATTCCGCGAGTGAAGACGCCCCTGCCCTGCTGATGCAAGCAGTGGCGGCGCCCATTGCAATCTCCATTTCAGCGAAGAACGAGTGGACAACGGCCCTGAGCCCGAGGGTTTGATAAGCGCCTTTTAGGGAATCGGCATCCGCGGGACCGGAGAGGTGGATCCATTGCCAATCCGGCCCCAGGCTGGCCAGCACAGGCAGCGATTTGAGAACCAGTTCGTTGATGCCGTGAGCACCCTGGCTGCCGCCCATCACCAGGGCGACCGGTTTCTCCGGATCTAAACCGAGGGCCGCGCGGCACTTTGCAGGCTCGATGGGTCTGAAGGCCGGCCGCACCGGTGTGCCGGTTACCGCAACCGAGCACTTATGCAAACGCTTACCCGCGGACGGAAATCCGACAAATGCGCGATCCACGCGCCACGACAGCCAACGATTAGCACGCCCGGGTATGCTGTTGGATTCATGCAGAAAAGTTGCGGCTCCAAACCGCCGCGCCGCTAAAACAGGGGGTGCGCAGGTAAAGCCGCCCATAGCGAGAGCCCCTTGTGGCGGGTACTCGCGAAAGAATTTCGAAGCGGCTCGATATGATCCAAGAAAACCGCGGACGAACGCTACCATGCGCCCCCGAGTCAGGCCAACCGCCGGCAGCGTGACGACTTGCACGGCCTGCGCAGACCTCACTGCGACCTGGTCGATTTCCTTGGGTGAGATCATCAAGGTCACGGCCACACCCCGCTCGGCAAGTTGGCCGGCGACGGCGATCCCGGGAAAAAGGTGGCCGCCGGTCCCGCCGCAAGCGATGGCGATATGAGGCTTATCGCTCGAGGACGATTTCATGAGAGCTCCTGGCGGGCCATGCCTGCCGGGGCGGTTTTAAAGGGGTTCCGCGCTGTTCCCCAATCGGAGTGGGTCTTTCTTTTTGCGGCAGTTTGCTCGACCGGCTCAAGTTCGCGCGCCTGCCTGGCGATGCTCAGCAGCAGGCCCACGCACGCGAGCATCAATACCAGGTTGGAACCGCCGTAACTGATAAAGGGAAGCGGAAGGCCTTTGTTCGGCAGCGCGCTGGTGACTACCCCGATGTTAATGAATGCCTGCAAACCGATCAGAAACGAAATACCCGAGCCCAGCAACAACCCGAACGTGTCCGGCGCTCGCATCGCAATGTAAATCCCACAAAGAACGATGCAGATGAACCCAACGATCACGAGCGCAGTTGCGATCAGGCCCAACTCCTCTCCGATAATTGACAGAATGAAGTCGGTGTGTTTTTCAGAAACAAAACCGAGCTTCTGTCGGCTGTTTCCAAGACCCAGCCCGGTCCAACCGCCGGCGCCCAGGGCCAGCATCGCCTCGTAGGCCTGGCGCCCCACCCCGGTTTTATGTTCCTCAAGATGCCACCAACTCCGGATACGGCCCAAACGCATGGGATCTCGCATGAATGAAATCACCAGGCCCACCAGGGCCAGGCAGATTTGCGGGATGAGGAATTTCCAACGAACTCCCGCGACCAAAAGCATCGTTGCGCTGACTCCCGCCAACAAGATAGTTGTGCCGCGGTCCGGCTCGATGAAAATCAATCCCAGAACCAGGCCAATAAGCATCCCGGGAATCACAATCCCTTTCTTAAAAGTAGGCATCTGCCGCTGGAAACGGTCGCAATACCATGCCAGGGCGACGATCAGCGCCAGCTTGGCCACTTCGGAGGGCTGAAAAAAGGAAACTTTATGGTACCCCAGCCAGCGGCTGGCCCCGTTGCGATGAACGCCAACCATCGGGGCAAAGACGAGGCCCAGGAGAACCACCGAAACCACCAGCCCAGGCAGGGCAAGGGGCTTGAGGACCTTATAATCGATGCATGCCAGGGCCACGCAGCATGTCAGCCCAATCACTGACCAGATCAACTGAACCTTTATGAAGCGGGACCCGGAATCCGTCATGCTCGAGCTGTACAGCATCACCAATCCCAGCGACAGCAAGGCCGCCACGCAAAAGGCCAGAACAGTAACGGCAATTTTAAGTCTCATATCGCCTGTCTGCAGCCGAACCCGGGAACCCGGCGCGCCCTACTGCGCCAACCCCTGCCGCCTTGCGGATCACATCGATGCAAGCGCGGTGCAAATTAAACTACTGCCCACTGGTCGTCCCGGCGGGAGCCGAGGCGCCCGTCGACGACGGTGCCGTCGTGGTCGTCGAGGACTTGGGCGGAATGTTGAGCTTCTGCCCAACAACGATCTTGTCGGTCTTCAGGGAATTGAACGAACGAAGCGCTTTGATGCTCACCCCGAATTGGCCCGCGATCCTCGTCAAGCTATCGCCGGATTTGACTGTGTAGACCTGCCCGGTCGGCGCGGCGCCCGAAGAGGAGCTGCCACTCACCGCAGCGGCGGGTGTGGGTGACGCGGTTGTAGTGGGAGGAATATGAATCGTTTGGCCGATTTTGAGCTTCGTTGGCTCCACCGTTGGATTGGCTTCCTGCAATGCCTTGATTGAGACGTGGAATTTTTGATGAATCGTGCTAAACGTGTCGCCCTTAACAATGACATAATCCGTGCCGGGCGTAGCGGTGGGCGGGGTCGGACTGGGCGATTCGACTACGGGCGGCTGCGGAGTGGGCATTGCGTTGGTGGGAGTCTCCGCAACATTCGTTGTGGCCGCAGGACTGTTCGTCGGTTCAACGAATGGCGGGGGCGTATTGGTCGTTTCATTGGTAGCGGCCGCCGCGTTGGTGCCCGCATCGGGCTCCTTCTTGCAGCCTTGCATCAGCAAAGCCATCAGGCCAATCCCATGGATGGCTAAGACAAGAAAAATGGCGATCTTAAGTCGGGCACGGCCTGTGTTGCGCTGCTCCTGGAAAGAGCCTTGGGGAATCAGTGGACTTTGGTTGTTCATGGTTATCGGCACGCTATGGCATCACTGCATTGAGCTCGTTGTTGATTTTGTCGCCTCGGGAGCTTTCTTGGTTAAGAAAGACCTGAGGCAAATAGTTAAAATTTCAATTGTCAGGCCCGATTCAAACATCAGGCAGGCGCCGGTAAACCGTGCATATAGGGGTCCGGCGCTTTCCTACCCCTACCTATTGATTTCACAGCCTCATAAAAGACCTGGCCTCGATGCTGATGATTTCGAAACTGGTCGAGGCCAGAGCAGGCCGGTGAAAGCAATATTACGTCGCCTGAAGTTGCATTTCTTGCTGCTTCAGCTACAGCTTCTAACAGCGAAGGCGCCGTCGCGCAAGGAGTAAAAAGGCTCCAGGCGGAACGAATTTTTTGGCTCGCTTTTCCGATCAGCACAGCGCCTTTGACGCGATTGGAAATCACCGGTCCGGCTGCGTGGAAATCCTGCGGCTCATCAGTACCTCCGGCAATGAGCCAGACGTTGGGCCGGCCATCGGGGCCGGGGCGCTGCGCCAGGACGGCGTGTTCCATGGCGTCCAGATTTGATGATTTGGAATCATTCACGAACTGGACTCCGTGAATTTCGGCCACCAGCTCGCAACGATGTGGCCCCGGATAAAACGTCTTGAGCGCGTCAGCCATTCCTTCAAGCGGTATCCGAAGCACATGACCCACAGCCACGGCCGCCAGAAGGTTCTCGGCATTGTGTCCGCCTCGCAACAAACAGTGGTCAAAGTCCAGGAGAGGCCCCTCCCAACCGGGAATCCGGCTTACGAGCAGGCCCCGGTCCATGATCAAGTCGGCCTCGGGATCGGTAGCGCTGAACGTAATCGTTTTGGCCGGCACTGGAACATCCAACTCGCGAAGTTTAGCCAGCGCCCGAGCTTGGACGATGGCCCAGTCAAAGAACTGTTGGTTGGCAAACAGAGGAGCAAAAGCGCGCGCGAAAGAATCCGCGTCTGGATGAGCCGCGAGGGGATCGGGCCCGATGTTGAGGAGCACGGCGACGGCGGGTCGGAAGAACTGCACCGATTTCAACTCAGACACTTCCAACTGGAGCACGGCGTAGTCGAGATCGACGGAGCGCTCGATGAGCGAAGCTGGACTCTGGGTTTCGGGGCCGCAAACGGCGATACGCCGCTGGTTGTGCTGAAGCATGCGTCCCAGCAGGGCAGACGTCGTGCTCTTGCCATTGGTGCCGGCAATCGCCAATCCGAGGCAGCGCAAGCGTTGAAGGTCGTGATCGAGTTTCATCGGATCTTCAAAGTGGCTAATGCGACAACCCCGCAGAGAATGCCTAGAATGTAGAAGCGCATGACCACTTGAGACTCGTACCAACCCATCTTTTCAAAGTGGTGATGAAGGGGTGCCATCAGAAATATCCGGCGGCCGGCGCCATAGCGCTTGCGAGTGTAACGAAACCAGCTTGTCTGCAGAATGACCGAGCCGGCTTCGATTACAAAAACGCCTCCGGCGATCACAAGCACCAGCGGTTGATGAATCAAAACGGCCATGATCCCGAGGGCGCCGCCCAGTGCCAAAGAGCCTGTGTCGCCCATGAACACCTGCGCGGGATGACAATTGAACCACAGAAACCCAAGGCCGGACCCGATCATCGCGGCGCAGAATACCGTCAGTTCACCGGCCCCGTTCACAAACGGGATGTGCAGATAGTCCGCGGCTTTGCTGTTGCCTGCAAGATAGGTCAGCACCAGAAAGACAAATGAAACAATGAGCGTGCAACCGATGGCCAACCCATCCAAGCCATCGGTCAGGTTAACCGCATTGGAGCTTCCCACAATCGTGAGCACCGTCAGAATCAACCCGACCACGGCTGCGCCGGACCAGAGCGGGTACTTGTAAAAGGGCACCATGATATCGGTGATGAGCTTGCGGGTGGACGGGACCTGCCAAAGGTAAATGCCCACAAACAGCGCCAGGACTATCTGAACGGCCAACTTTACATGGGAAGCGGCGCCGCCGCCGCTTTGGCGCGAGATTTTTGCATAATCATCGTAAAAGCCCAACCCGGTTAAAACGACCACTGACAGCAATGTCAGCTCGATGAAGATGTTCCACTGCGCCCATAGCAGCGTCGTCAGGCTCAATGCGAAGAAAATCAGAATGCCACCCATCGTGGGCGTTCCCTTCTTGCTAAGCAGCCGCGCTTTCATTTCGCCGGCCGACTCGGCTTTATCACTGTATTCCTGGCCGAATTTGAGCTGCTTGAGCCATCGAATCACCCGCGGACCCAGGACAAGGCTAAACACGAGTGCGGTCAGCGCCGCTCCGGCGCTGCGCACCGTGATGTAACGGAACAGCCGCAACGCCCCCAGCCTTTCAGCCCAGGGCGTTCCCGCCGCCATGTCCATGACTTGCTGGCTCAAGTAATAAAGCATTTAGTTCCTGACACCGGCCGGTGATCGAAGCCGCTCGGCAACCCGTTCCAGACGAGTCGCCCGCGAGGCTTTCAACAGCAGGATATCACCATCGCGCACGAACTGCTTCACCGCCAGAGCGGCCGCCTCAACGTCGTTAAATTCTAAAACCCGCGCCAACCCGGCCCCGCGTGCCCCTCGAGCCATCACCGGCGCCATTTTACCCACGGCAAAAAGCTGACCCACCCCCAACTCGGCTGCGCGCCGGCCCACTTCTTCATGTGCCGCTTCGCTGTGAATTCCCAGCTCAGCCATGTCTCCAAGCACGGCCAGCCGCCGCCCCTTGCAAGGCAGATCCTGCAAGGTCCGCAAGGCGGCCACCATCGAATCGGCATTTGCGTTATAGGCGTCATCCAAGACCCGCACTCCATTGATTTCCCACAGCTGCAACCGCATCCGGGGCGGTTTGCAGTCAGCCAATCCCTGCTGGATTTGCTCGCGGCTCAACCCCAACTCCGCGCCGAGCGCGATCGCGATGAGCGCGTTGATTGCCTGGTGACGCCCCAGCAGGTTGACCCGATATTCCCCCGCAAACTCACGCGCGGGCCCATCCGCCACAAAACTCAGTCCGTGCCGGTCGGGCCGAAGCCCTCGAGCTCTCCAATCGTTTCCTTCATCCAAACCGACCGTCAGAACAGAAGCCCGCGTCCGGGTTTTTATGTAACCCACCCACTCGTCATCGGCGTGAACGAAAAGCTTGCCGTCGGAAGGCAGCAACTCGCCGATCCATGCCTCCTCCCTTGCGACGCCGCTCAGGTCGCCAAAAAACTCGAGATGCTCGCGGCCAATCGAAGTGACAACTCCGAAGACCGGCTGGATCATTCGAATCAGGGGTTCCAATTCGCCTGGATGATTGGTTCCCGCCTCAAGCACGGCGGCTCGGTGCGTCGAGGTAAGGCGCAGCAACGTGAGGGGGACGCCGACGTCGTTATTGAAACTGGCTTCGCTCCAGAGTGTGGGAAGTTGTTGGCGCAGCACCGTGGCGATGAGTTCTTTGGTCGTGGTCTTGCCGTTGGACCCGCCGACGGCGACAACCGGCAGCTTGAATTGGCGCCGGTACGCGGCGGCCAGCAATCCCAGG
>DATGLT010000172.1:0-6396 GCA_035294005.1 Verrucomicrobiia bacterium | reverse complement strand
CGCGAGACATGTCCCCAGGGACAACAGTCGATTCTGCAACGCCAGGCTCCTGATCACTGCGCCCCGCCATTATCCGCCGCCTGGTCTTTTCCGATGCCGCCATCCTGGTTGCATATGCAATACCCGTCGCCGAGCACCGCCTTCGAAAACACCAAAACAGGCGCGCCGGATTTCGAGGGATTGCCGGTGACGGTAATTGGCGTCCCCGGAGCGAGTTTTTCCATCAGCCCGTGGCGGGTGTAACCCTCAGCGATCAGATTGCCGGGAGCGCGCATTTCAGCAGCCCAGTGCGTAATATTGCCCTTCTCGTCGGTGACGTCGAAATACAATTGCGAATGCGGGTTTGCGAACGCGAAGCGAGTGACAACTCCCTTTAGCGTAGTCACTTTCTTCATATCGTAAGACACGCCGGTGCCGTGGTGTGCCAGGAGGGGAAGCGAAGCTCCCAGCAGAGCCGCTACCACCGTCAAGCGTGCGAATTTAGTTTTCATACGTCATCTCCGCGCCCTGGATTATTTTTGGGCCTGCAGCCGGTCTCGCTGCGCCTTCAATGATTGCAGTTCCTCGTCATCGTGGCCGTTCACGCCGCAATACCACTCCAGCAGGGACTCATGGCCGAGCGAATACTTGTGCACCGCCGAGATCCACGGCTTGGTCAGCACCTTGGGATCTTCGATGGTCACCTGGTAGGTGAGATAGTTCACGGATGGACGCGTGATCCTTTCGATCACATGTTCCTGATCGCTGTGGAAGGTCCACTGGTCGCTATTCCAAACTCGATCATCGATGGCGATGGTGTCGATGACCAGCGTGTCGCCATCCCAACGTGCCACCGATTCGCCGTTGAATTTGGGATCCGGCTCTTTGCTATGGGAGCGCCCGTCGATGTTTACCACGCGATAGTCATGGTTGTGCTCATCCAGTTGAACGAACAGTCCGGGCGTTGAAACGAGCTGAAACGGCCGGTCCGCATTCAAGACGATGCCGGGCACGCCATGGGGCATGCAGTTCCGCGAAAGCTTGAGAATTTCCACGTTCAGGGCGGCAATTTTCTGCTGGCGGGGCAGTTTGTCAAAAGAGGAGGGATCTCGAGTATTTTCTACCAGGTTTGCCTGCGCCTCTTTTATTTTTGCCGCCGCCCAGGGCTGAAACGAAGGCTTTTCTTCGGTCTTTGGGTCGTAATCGTTCTGATTAGGATCGAGCACTCCGAACGAGCCTACCAGAGTGGCATCTTCTTTTCCGAGAGAGCCCTTGAACCAAACGCCGGAGAAATCCGGGTGTCCATCCGCCAGCCGGGGCGTCGGTCCTCCCGGGGGCAGTGGTTTAGAAGGAGTTCTGTGAGTGTATCCGGGTGTGGAAAATTGACTATTCTTGTCCTGAGCGCCCGAGGGAAAACAGGCGAACCATATAAGTGCGCATACGCACACCGCAAAGAAAAATGCCTTTGAAAACGCCCGTTTCATCCTGCCTCCGTATGATTGAATGTCCTGAAAACCTGTGCTTACGATGCGGTCCGCAATCCCGCCCCGGCGAGGCGTCGAACTAACGGGCGGACTGCTTGCTGATTTCGTCCGCGAGTTGTTTTCTCGTTTCCTTTAGATTTCGTATTTCTTCATCGCCTTCGGGATTGATTCCGCAATACCACTCGTTCAAAGGTTCGCCGTCCGCCGAGAGCGAGAACTTATGCGGAGCGGAGACCCACGGTTTCGTCAGCACCTTTGGATCTTCCACCGTCACCTGGTAAATCAGGTAATTTTTCGAGGGCCGGCTGTAGCGTTCGACCACATGCTGCTGATCGCTGTGAAACCAGCCGTTAGGGTCGTTCCAGGCGCGTTCATCGACGGCGACCGTGTCGATCACCAAAGTGTCGCCCTCCCAATGGCCGACTTCGTCACCGTTGAAGAGCGGATCTGGGTCTTTTTTGTGTGCGCGCCCATCGGTCGGAATCACGCGCCAATCGTGATTTGTCTCCGTAAGCTGCACCAGTTGCCCGGGCGTTGACACCAGTTGCATTCCATGGATTCCGCCGTAAATGCCCATGCCCGGAACGCCATGAGGCATGCAATTCTGTCCCAGTCTGATGATTTCGGTGTCAATAGCGGCGAGTTGCTGCTCCTTGGTCATTTTGGAGAGCATTCCGGCGGCGGGTCCTCTGCCGAACTGCTTCATTTTTTCCGCGGCCCACGGTTGGAACGAAGGTTTTTCCTCCGGCGTGACCTTTGGATCGAAGGCTCTGAGGTTCGGGTCGCCGGCTTGCGCCGCCGATTCCACCGACAAGGCATCTTCTTTGCCGAGCGCACCCACAAACCAGATTCCTGAGAAATCCGGGTGCCCATCGGTTAGTCGCGGCGCCGGCCCGCCGTCGGGCAGCGGGGTCGAAGCCGATTTGCCGTTTCCTTTATACGCGGGCGCGGATGTCTGGCCCTTGTCTTGCCGGGCGCCTGAGCGCGCCGCGGCGATACCAAACAGCAGCGCCAATATGGATGCCTCGATTGCGATCGACCTGGCAAATCGTAGGTTCATGTAAATGCTCGCGATTGCTATGTATATGGAACGTGCTCGATATATAAACCGTTTCAAGCAGAAAAAGCCACGGAATTCTGCCGATCGTCATTGCCCATCAGTTAGCTGAACAACGCCGTTGGTTGAGGCAACAAATCAGCCGCAAAAATCGCGAGGGATAGCTATGGCCTGGCTGTACGCCGCTGGTGTATAAGCGACACCGAAATATGGGTCACGGAAGGTGGACAAGGGAAAACGATATGGTGAACCGCTCTGCTGCACTGGGTTTGTTGATTTCGCTTTTCACCGCGGCAGTGCCCCATGGGCGCGCGCAAACAGGAAGCGCACAGGATCACGTGGCGGCGGCCAAAGCGGCTGTTTCGCCCGGCACGGCCAGTGCTGAGCCCTGGCACGTCTTCAATTCGGCGTTCAACCAAATGTGCGCCGCGCCCAAACCTGGCGCGCGTCCGCAAGCGGTTGGCAAAGATGTTCCCCTGGAGCCCGGCGAAGCCGCGAAGCTGACTCCCACTCCTCGCGAGAAATGGTACGCGCCCCCCGCCAAGGTATTTGACAATCTCTATTACATCGGGACGAAGACGGAATCCACGTGGGCGCTCACGACCTCGGCCGGAATCATTCTCATCAACACGAATTTTGATTGGGTCACGCCCGAACTGCTCAACGAATTGAAGAGCTTTAACCTCAACCCTGCGAACATAAAGTACGCGATCATCGTGCGTTCTCACTCCGACCAGTCCTGGGGAATCAATGCACTGAAGAAAATGGCGCCTTCGGCGCGCGTGATTATGTCCGAGGGCGATTGGGATTTTCTGGCGAATGACAATTCACCCGCCAAAGTGAAGCCCATAAAGGACATGGTCGCCAAGGACGGAGAGAAAGTGACCCTGGGAGATACAGCTGTGACGCTTTATTCGACTCCCGGCGCGTCAGCGGGCAATCTCTCGATCATCTTCCCGGTCAGGGATGGCGGCCGGCGCCATCTCGCCGGCATGATCGGCGGCACAACGATGAATTTGGTGCAAGGCGGCATTCAGGTATTCCCCGACACGCAAACGATGATTAAGACTTATATCGCCTCGGCCAAGCGTTTCAAGCAGATTGAAGACAAAGCCGGAGTTGATACGATCATCTCCATACACGCGGCGCTCGATAACATGTTCGAAAAGGTGCAGGCGTTACAATCGCGCAAGCCCGGCGGTCCGCACCCGTTCGTCAGCAAGGATGACGTGGATCGCTTCAGCACGATCGTCATCGAATGCGCGGAAGCGAAACTTGCCTGGGCCAGCGCCCAATAGCGCCCGGCAATAAACGGCGCAGCCGCCGTTCGCGGAACTCCCTCCCAGAAGGAAAAGGGCCGGATCGCTCCGGCCCTTTTTATCCGCTGTCGATTTCTTTGTGCCCGCGTTTACAGGCGCCAGCTAGAAGATGAATTTCAAGCCCAGTTGGGCCACGCGCGGACCGCCGCTGCCGAAGATGAAGCTGAACGTATTTGGCGTCGAGGGCGAAGATCCAAAAATCCCCGGCGAGGCGAGGTTAGGAGTGTTTGTCGATTGGCCTGGACTTGAAAATTCCACGGCATTGAAGATGTTGAAGAATTCAGCGCGGAATTGGGTTGTTAAGCGCTCGCCAAACTTCCACGATTTGGTGACGGACAGATCGGTTTCCTTGAATGGGCGCCCGCGCAGAACGTTGCGCCCCATGTTTCCGTAGGTGCCCTGTGCGGCGGGAACGATAGCACTGCCATTCTGGAAATAGCAGCCCAGGTTTGCCAGCGCCTGCAGACCTGTGGCGTTCGGATCGCCCGCGGCAATAACGGCGGGATTCGTGGCGGCTGCGGATGCTGCGGTGACGCACTCCGCGGGCAGGGCCGATAGAGAGCTGACGATCGTGCATCCCGGGATGGCAAACTTGCTTCCGGTCACGCCATAGCACGGTATCGGTGCAGCCGTTCCTCCCTTGAAATTTCCGGGATCTCCCAGGAGGTTCCAGCGGTCCTGGTTGATACCCGTCCCGCTCAGATCATCCGTGCTGTCGAGAGCGTCGAACGGCAGGGCGGAGAGAATTGTGGCTGCCACGTTCACCTGCCAACCTTCGAGCATCTGGCCCTTTGTCTTATAACCCGGTATGTCGTATGTACCGGTGATGGTAAGGTGATGCCGTGCATCGAACGCCGCATTACCGTAATCCAGAAGAGGATTCTGCGTATTCATCAAGTCTCGGTTCGAGGAGTTGGAAAGACCGGATGCCTCATCCAACGCGTGGGCATAGGTATAACCAACGTTGAACTGCAGACCGTGCGAAATGCGCTTATTCAGCGTTACCTGCAATCCGTTATAGTTTGAGATTTCGTTCGGAAGGTTCTCCTCCACCTGTCCCAAGTAGGGGAAGCACTGTGCCGGATTCAGGCCCAAGCCACCGAAGAACGTGGTCGGACAATTCTCCGTGAATATGCGCCGCTTTTGCTCGTTCTGGCGAGCGGCCCCGGAGCTCCCATTAGCCACACCGAGGTCAGGCTGATTGATATCCGTTGTGCCGCGCAGGTCTTCGCCATGCGTCCCCACATACGCGACGTTTAACGAGAGATTGTTGCCGAAAGCATGTTGTACGGAGAGATTCCAGGAAACCACTCCGTCGGGCTTGAATCCGTTCTGAGGTGTTACCGGCGGATTCAGGTTGCACGGGGCTGGAGTTCCGCCGCCAAAAGCCGTAAGCCCATTCCCGCAAGCAAAGCCGAGGCTATTCACGGTGTTGGGCGTAAAGCTGACAACAGGTCCGGTACCCGTCCAATTGATCGCGGAACCAGATGTACCTCCGGAGAGAGCCAGTGTGCCCAGGAGATTGCTGCCGGGTTGCGGCTGCGCCAAAGTCCCATTGGGCAGCACCAGCGCAAACCCGGTGGGCACGTTTTGCAAGTTGGGAAGCAGGGCCTGGAAGACCAAAAAATCATGCATGTAGGTGCCGCCAGCCCGGATTACTGTCGTGCCTTTTCCGGTCACATCCCAGGCGACTCCCAGGCGCGGCGAAAACAGATCCTTCGGCAAGGTATAGACCGACTTGCCGTCCACTTCTTGCACAAGTCCGGTTGGAGCTCCCACGTTGAAGTTCCCCAGAACATTATTGGGAGTGGTGACGGGTTGGACGTATTCCCAGCGCACGCCCAGATTGAGCGTAATCCGCGGCTTTATTCGCCAATCGTCCTGGGCAAAAAGCGCGTAGCGATTGTATGCGAGCGCCTCTGAAAGCGTGGCATTGCCAGCCAGAATCGTCCCATTCGAAGCGACCCCGGCCAGGAAATCCTGCAGTACCGTAGCCCCGGTGAATGCGGCGATTCTGCCGAAGTTGAATGTTCCATTATCGTTGGTGAGAGATTTGCTCCCGCTGAAAAGCGTGTCGTGGATTTCGCCTCCGAATTTGAAGAGGTGGTTGCCACGGGTATACGACACGCTGTCTATTCCGGACCACACGCTGAAATGGTTATCCTGCGGTCCACCGTTTGTGCTTTGGCTGCCCAGGTTATTGAACCCGGTAATCACGACGTTTGCCATTCCGCATTGTGGCGGCGGTAAGGTCACGCCCAGGCTATACCCATACACATTTGCGTAGTCGGGTGCGCCGTCGTTTCCGTTGCAGTCATCCGGCGAGCCTACTTGTGTGTACTCCAGAAGCCCGAACCTCATCTCGTTCACAATCGACGATTTCGGAGTCCAGACCCACACCACCCGGCCGGTTTGCGTTCGGAAAAAGTTATCCGCCAGCCAAAAAGGCGAGGTGGCGGCCGTGGCGTTGTCCACGTTTCCGTTGCCGATGAAATATTCGCCGTTTAGGGTGCTATTGGTGCTGATGTGATAGTCGATCTTTGCAAGCCCATTGTCG
>DATGLT010000171.1:0-16328 GCA_035294005.1 Verrucomicrobiia bacterium | reverse complement strand
CTCGACGAGTACCTGGAAGCCGTCCTCTCGGTTGAACGCCGGATCGAATTCGACGCCCGACGCAAATCGGCCGAATACCGTGCTGACCCGCTGGTACAACAGGAAATCGAAAAACTCGGCAAACGCATTAACGACTTCTATTCCGATCCCGCACAGGCCAGCGAACGGTCCGGAGATCATACCGAGCACGTGCGGCTGATGCTGGATTTGATGGTCTTGGCGTTCTGGAGCGATACCACGCGCATTTCGACCTTCATGTTCGGCAACGCGGTCAGCGGCAAAAACTTTTCTTTCCTGCCGGGAGTCAAAGGGGCGCACCACGAATTATCGCACCACGAAAACAAAGCGGAGAAACTCGAGCAGTACAAGCTGATCAACCGGTGGCACCTTGCCCAGACGGCATACATGCTGGAAAAAATGCAATCGATTCGCGAGGGCCAGGGAACGCTGCTGGACAACGCGATGGTGCTGTTTGGCGCCGGCATGCGAGATGGCAACGCCCATGACCCGCACAATTTGCCTTTGATGCTGGCCGGCCGCGGTGGGGGCACCATCGCCTCGGGTCGGCACCTGGTTTATCCCAGGAACACGCCGCTGTGTAACCTCTATCAGTCGATGCTCGGCCGGATGGGCGTGCCGGTGGAACGCTTCTCGGACAGCACTGGCGAGTTGACCGGTTTGAATGACGCGGAGTTCCAGGGCGTGCCGGAACCGGCCGCGGCATAATCAGCCCTGGCAGTTTGTCGGAACACCTCGAGCTCCCACCGTGCTTATCCGTTATTGTCAGCAAATTGTTGTTTGTATCATTACGGCTCAGCGCATCGAGCCTGAAAAAGTTCTTGTGCGTTCACACCCAAGTCGCTAGGAGATGGTTATGTCAAAAAACGATTCTATTCCTCCCAATTTCTCACTGAACCGCCGCCGCTTTCTATACTACTCGGCGCTGGCCACCGCCGGGGTGGCTGCTTTCCCGGCGATCGGCAAGCCGCGCCCGCGGATCCCGGGCGCCGGCGAAAAGCTGCGCATCGGTTGCGTCGGCGCGGGCGGCAAGGGCAGCAGTGATATCCAGCACTGCAGCGGGGAAGAAATCGTTGCGATTTGCGACGCCGACGAAAAGCAAGCGGTCAAAGCCCGTGAAGCGCATCCGAACGCCAGGTACTACCAGGATTGGCGCGAGATGCTCGATAAAGAGGAAAAGAACATCGATGCGGTGACCGTGTCCATCCCTGATCATTCGCACGCGCTCGTGGCCTCCGCTGCCATCAAGATGGGCAAACACGTTTATTGCCAGAAACCGCTGACCCAAACGGTCTATGAGGCGCGTTATTTGCGCAAGCTGGCCAAAGATTACAAAGTTGTGACGCAGATGGGCAACCAGGGTAGTTCGGAGGATGGACTGCGCCGCGCCGTGGAAGTCGTTCAGGCCGGTGTCATCGGCCCGGTCAAACAGATCCATGTGTGGACGAACCGCCCGATTTGGCCGCAGGGAATCACTCGCCCGCAAGGTGAAGACCCGGTTCCTGCGGGGTTCAACTGGGACTTGTGGCTGGGTCCGGCCGCCCCGCGGCCGTTCAAGAAGGATGTCTACCATCCATTCAAGTGGCGCGGTTGGTTCGACTTCGGCACCGGCGCGTTGGGCGATATGGCTTGCCACACCGCTAATATGCCCTTCCGCGCTGCGAAACTGGGTTACCCGCGTCTCGTTGAGTTGGTCGATCATTCCGAACTCAATCCCGATACGTATCCTAAAACCGCAAAGATCCGCTTCGTCTTCCCGGCTCGTGAAGGGCTCCCCGAAACGGAGTTTTTCTGGTACGACGGCAACCCCAAAGATACCTCTGTTAAACCGCTGCGTCCCGGAGAGGAAATCACCCAGGACATCCGCGAGATGATGGATAAAGTGCCTGACTCGGGTTGCTTGCTGATTGGCGAGAAAGGCCGATTGTTTTCACCCGACGATTACGGAGCCCGTTTCTTCGTCAGGCTAAATGACGAAAAAGAACTCAAGAACGGCAAGGACCATGAAGCCCTCAAGTCGGTGCCGGTGACGCTGCCCAGAAACCACCTTGCCACCGATACAGATGCCAAGCAGCACCTGGAATGGATCGAGGCGTGCAAAGGCGGACCTGTTCCTTACTCAAACTTTGAAATTGCCGCGTATCTCACGGAAATCATTCTGCTGGGCTGCGTGGCGCTGCGGGTCGGCAAAGCCCTCGAATGGGACGGCCCCAAGATGCGGGCCACAAATGCCCCCGAAGCCGCGCACTTCGTCAAACGCGAATACCGCAAAGGTTTTCGATTGGCATAGGTCGCGAACTTCTTCCCACAAGCCGGCCGCAGTGATGCGGTCGGCTTTTTTGATTTCGGTGGCAGCAGTCCGATGCGTGAAAAGGACGGCACTGCTTTGCCAACCAGTACCTTTCAAAATTGATCCAGGGACATTAGCATCGTCCCATGCCTGAACTGCCCGAAGTCGAAGTGCTGGTTCGTCAGTTGAGGCCGCTGTTGCTGGAGAAATTCATTTCAGGCGTGGAGGTGCGACGTCTTCGGATAATCCGGCCCACCGCGGTGGCGAAATTCAAAAGGGCCCTGATGCGCGCCACCATCGGTTCGCTGAATCGACGGGGCAAGTACCTGCTGTTCGAACTGAAAACACGCGGTTCCAATTCCAAACGGCTGTTGGTCGGCCATCTCGGAATGACAGGCCGAATGTATCTTTTGCCGACCCATTTGCCCCTCCCCAAACACGCGGCTGTCGTGCTCCGCTTGGGAAGTGAGCAGTTTGTTTTTGAGGATGTGCGCTATTTCGGGCGGTTAACGCTTGAGACCGACGCTCTAAAGCGCCTGGGTCCGGAGCCGCTCGGACCCGAATTCACGGTCGAAGAATTCAGGCGGGGTCTCGCCCGCTCAGCACAACCGATAAAGGTTAAACTGCTCGACCAATCATTGGTCGCTGGGATTGGCAACATATACGCCAGCGAAGCCCTGTTCCGGGCTCGGCTGTCACCTCGCACGGCTGCCCGAAAGTTGACGGCCAGGCAGGTTAAGCTTGTTTGGCGCGCCATTCGCGAAACGTTATCCGAGGCCATAGAATTCGGAAGCACGGTTCCGTTGGATTTCGCCGGTTTATCGGGAGCTGACCAAATCTTCTACTACGGCTCGATCCCCGGGCAAAGTTCGTATGAAGAGCGGTTGCGAGTCTATGATCGCGAAGGCGAAGCTTGCGTTCGTTGCAGGAGCCGCATTCGAAGGATTGTTCAAGGCGCGCGCAGTACCTTTTACTGTCCTAATTGTCAGCGCCCGGGGTAAGCGTGAGCGGTTAGACGAGTTCCAAACCCGTTGCTGACCGCAACAGTTCCGGATGCCGCTGGAGGTGGCAATGCCGTGCCCCAGTAAACAAGGTGCGTGGCGGGGCTCCCGGCTCGGATCACCTCACCAATGAAAAAAGTTTTCCGGCTAACGCACTGGACGTAAGTTAAGTCTATGCCGCTGCCGGTAATTACGGTCGAACAGATGCGTCAGTGGGAAAAGGCCACCTGGGAAACAGGCCAAACCGAGGCGGAAGTCATTCGCCGCGTGGGACTCGAAGTGGCACGTCACAGTTTGAAGCTCACCCGGCCGGGTGACCTGCTGTTAATCCTGGCCGGCAAAGGCCATAACGGGGACGACGCGCGCGCCGCCCGAGAGCACCTTGTCGAGCGGAGGGTTGACCTGCTGGAGGTTGGTGATCCCGAAAAGGAATCCGACCGGCTCGAGGCGTTGTTGTCACTGAAGCCGGCGCTGGTTATCGACGGCCTTTTCGGCATCGGGCTGAGCCGGCCGTTAAGTTCACCTTGGGTCCGTTTCATCGATCGAATCAACCGAGCCGGCCTGAAAGTTCTCGCGCTGGATGTTCCTTCGGGCCTGGACGCCAGCAAAGGAACGTCGCAAGGAGCCGCTGTTGAGGCTTCGGTGACCCTGACCGTGGGCGCGCCAAAACTCGGAATGTTTTCTGGTGAGGCAACCAACTTTGTTGGCCGCCTTGAGGTTGCCCGGGACGTCGGCCTTGCGCCGTCCATCCAAAAAAGCGAGCTCCAGTGGACGTTGCCTTCGGATTTCGAATCATATCCGCCCAGTCGTGTTGCTCAGGGGCATAAGGGCACTTACGGTCACCTTTCCATTATCGCCGGCAGCCTGGGGTATCATGGCGCGGCGGTGCTGACCGCTCGCGGCGCACAGCGGGCCCAACCCGGCCTGGTGACCCTCTATACACAGGAACCGGTTTACCACCCGGTCGCCGCACAACTCCAAGCAGTGATGGTGTCACCGTGGCGCAGCGATCTGCGGCCTGGCGAGAACCGCACCGCAATTTTGATCGGCCCGGGCCTGGCGTCGCCGGACGTCCCACGGGAGATCCAAAAACTCGTCGAACAGGTGTGGCGCGATTTCCCGGGGCCGGTGGTAATCGATGCCAGCGCGCTTGCCTGGATACCTCCCGGTGAAGTCAGCGCTCCAGCGGTTCGCGTGATGACGCCCCACCCGGGCGAAGCCGCGCGGCTCTTGCAGACGCATTCCAAAGAAGTGCAAGCCGATCGGATAACAGCGCTGCGGGAATTATCGTATCGGTTTGGACACTGCTGGGTCGTATTGAAAGGCCACCAAACACTGATTGGCCGAAGTCACGGGGAGATTTATGTCAATCCATCCGGCAACCCGCATTTGGCCCAGGGCGGCAGCGGAGATGTGTTATCAGGTTACCTGGCAGGTTTGCTGGCCCAACCTCCACTGCAAAGGGACGCATTGACGGCGTTGCGGTACGGCGTCTGGCAACACGGCGCGACTGCAGACCTCCTGCAGCATGAGCAGTGCAATTGGGTCGTCGAAGACCTGTGCTCCCGGCTCGGCCAGGTCCGCGCAAGGGCTGAGTGATCCAGCCGCAGACCACTGGAAACTTGCCAGCACGTGTGTTGTTTGACACGGTTAACCGCGATAACAGCAGAATCACTAGGGTCATGAGCATCAACACCGTTTCCAAACTTAAGACTGTCAAATCCAACACCAAATCCGTCGTGGAAAGCGAACTCTCACGCACGGGAGGTTTGCTGCGTCTGGCGCCTACGTGGGTGCCGCGTTCTTTTTTGCAGCCCGGCTTGAGGATCAAGCTGCATCCCGACGACACTTACGCGTACGGCGCCAACCGGGGCGGTATCGATGAACGCTGGTTTGCTTCAACCACCGAAGCCGCAAACGAAGGCCGCGTGCCTGACGAAGGCTTGAGCTACTGCGTTATCGGCAAACAGCGGCTGACTCTGCGCAAAGCGGTCGAGGACTGCGGGCCGACGCTGGTGGGCAAATCGATTTGGAAAAAATACGGGCGCTGGCCGGTCTACTCAAAATTCTTCGACAACATGGGTCCGATCCCGTTGCACATGCATCAAAGCGCAAAGCAGGCAAAGCTCGTCGGCCAGGAAGGCAAACCCGAATCGTATTACTTTCCGCCGCAGCACAACAACGTCGGCAATAATTTCCCGTACACGTTCTTCGGCCTCGAACCCGGCACGACCAAGGCCCAGGTCCGACAATGCCTCGAAGATTGGAACAAAGGCGATAACGGTATCCTGGACCTTTCGAAAGCTTACCGCCTCAAACCGGGAACCGGCTGGCTGGTGGGTCCTTCAATTCTTCACGCACCGGGCAGCTTTTGCACCTATGAACCCCAATGGGGCAGCGACGTCTTTGGGATGTACCAAAGTATGGTCGAGGGCCGATACGTCCCCTGGAGCCTGCTGGTGAAGGATATGCCCAGGAACAAACACAAAGACCTGGATTTCATCGTCGATCAACTCGATTGGGACGCCAACGTAGACCCCAGTTTCAAAGATAACCATTATCTCGAACCGATCCCCGTCCATGAAACTGCCGAAGAAGGTTTTGTCGACCGGTGGATCGTTTACGGCAAATTCCGGTCGGACAACTCCAAGCAAGGCGAACAACTCTTCAGCGCCAAAGAGATCACTGTGGACCCTGGTGTCCGTTGCACTATCCGGGATAACGGTGGTTACGGCCTAATCTGTGTGCAGGGCTCGGGAAAAATCAACGGCTTGCCCCTCAACAGCCCCAAGCTCATTCGGTTCACTGAACTGACTGAGGATGAATATTTCTGCAGTGAAGAAGGCGCGCGAAACGGAGTTTCATTCGAAAACACCAGTGAAACCGAGCCCCTGGTTTGTCTTCGGTATTTCGGACCGGAAGTCAATCCCGATGCGCCGGAGGTCGGTAGTTACAAAAAATAGAGGCAGAAGCCACTCGCTTCACCACCTCAAAGCGGTGGTTCGTTTTGGAGGATCTCCATGACGTACGGATTGTTTTGACGTTCATGGCCAAGTGTGGTGACGGGGCCGTGTCCGCCCAAAAGCCGGGTTTCATCGGGCAACCGCATCACCCGGCGAACCGAAGCTTCAAGATCGGCATGGTTTGAGTCAGGCAGATCTGTGCGGCCGACCGATCCTCCAATAATGAGATCGCCGCCGACGAGGACGTTTTCAGATGGAAAATGGTATGCGACATGGCCGGGAGCGTGGCCAGGCGTGTGCAGGACCTGCACGGTTAGAGAACCGAGTTGCAGCCGTTGATTGTCACTGACATTCGAATCGGCATGCAGCGGCGGAATCGAGAATGGCAGTTGAAACATCCGGGTCTGCAAATCTGGATTCTTCGTTTTGGGCTGATCCAATGCATGAATGAGTGTTTTGGCATTGGGAAAACGTTTTCGAACTACCGCGTGGTCTGCGAAATGGTCGAAGTGCCCGTGCGTCAGCCAAAGGCCAGCGAGGTTCCAGCCTCGACGGGTCACCTCATCCAGCAAGGGTTCGACGGTGTGGTCAGGAGCGTCGAACAGGACGGCTTCCCGCGAAGATTCGTCCGCGATGAGAAAACAATTGGTCATCGCGACACCCCCGGTATGGCTGAGGACGATCATACCGTCGTGCGAGCTTCGCAGAAAAGTTCAGCAAACCCGGGCTGCTCAATCCCTACCGCGCATCTTTGCGAGCAGGCGCAGTATTTCGAGGTAAAGCCAGACCAAAGTGACCAGGAGCGCCATGCCGCAGTACCATTCCATGTACCGCGGGGAACCGCGCCGAACGCCGTCTTCTATCACCGCGAAGTCCACCAGGAGATTGAATGCCGCGATTCCAACGACCACCAGGCTGAGGATGATCCCGACCGGGCCTGACTCATGGATAAAAGGGACCCGGACGCCGAGCATATGCATGACCATGTCAGCGAGATAAACCAGCATCACAGCCCCGGTTGCGACCAAAACACCTTTCATCAACTTATCGGTCACAACGATGGTGCGAGTCGTATAAAGAACCAGCATTAGGCCGAGCACGCCGAACGTCAGCAGCATGGCGTTGAGCACAATTCCGGGGTAGCTCCGTTCAATGGCCTGTGAAATGCAACCCAGCGCCAACCCTTCCAGAAGAGCATAAATGGGCGCTGCAAAAGGCGCGGTCGTGGGTTTGAAAGTTCCAACCAGGCATGCCACCAGGCCGCCGAGGATCCCCACCAGCATCAAGGGCCCACGAAGCTCCGGATGTGTCCAGCCGTATCCGGCGGTTCCCATGCAAAGCAGGAGCAAAATGCCGGTTTTGTTAATGACGCCCTGCAAGCTCATCGGCTCTGCCCCGGCCCAGGCCGAGGAAAGAGCGTTATCCCGTTTTAGTAATGGATTGGATGTTTCCATGCGGTGATCAGTGTAGAGGCGATTGAGCGTAATGCAATATTGTTCGGATATGGAAGGGCGAAGGCCATGGGTAAACCGGCAGCCCTAATCCGGACTGAAGGGGGTGGACGATGAGGAATCGCAGCGTTGTCGTCCTGAAACACCGCCACGAAAAAGAAAGCGGGAGCGTGGCCGACGCTGTCTCACAGATAATGAGGCGGCGTTCGAATCGGTCACGGCTCCCGCGTGGAGCGCGTAAGGCGCTCAAAATCAGGGCGGAGTGTGCTCCTGAATCTTCTGTCCGGCGTTTTCAATATCTTCGCCGGCTCCGTGGGCAGTTCGGCAACCCACCGCACCGACAACCAGGGCCACTGTCGCAAACAGCAGCAGAACTATTCGTTTTGTCATAACCCTTTTTTTATTTTTGCATGATGGATTCAGTGGAATTCGAAACCATCTGGAATTAGGGTGACGCACCATCGCTCGAACGCATATGGGGCTTGTCCCGCAAACCCATGGCAAGAGTGCCGTAGCGCAAACACAGCCCAGAGACAATGCAATGGATTTTTCGGCGCCGTTCGTGGGTCTGGCGATCAAGGGGTTACCGGCCGCGAAGCCTTTGAGTTCGGGCCCTGGCAAACGACTCACCGATTCATCCGGGCGCCGCTTGCAAAAACTTATTCGTCGGCTGCGGGACGTGGGACGGGCGGCGGCGCGGATGAAGATGGTGAATTGGTGGCGCCTTGGCTCGATTCAGTTTCCTTCAAAAAACCTTCCAAAATGGCAAGGTAGCTATCCAAGGAGGAGCCTTCGTCGCCCAATTCCTTGCGAGCGCTGCGCGCCTGCTCGAGAGTATTGCGGGCCTCGGTTCGAAGCTCATTTACGCCAATCCGTCCGCTCATCAGCCCGGAAACCAGGTCGTTGAATTTGCCTTGCGCCTCGGGTCCCGCGCCGGCGAGGAATTGTTGTTGGACCTGTTGCACGACACTGGAATTCGTGTTCAACCCGCGAATTGCCGAAGTGAAATCGGGGGCGGAATTGGTGGGCGGCCTGGCCGTGATTTGGGCGACGCGATTCGTTCGCATTCCAAGCGTCGCGCTCTTGGCCGAATTGGTGCCTGCGCGCAGCGGGCTTGCTCCTAATCCAATTGAAGCCACCCGCGACCGCGGCAGTTTAAGCGTGCCCAGATACTCGTTCTGGAGAATCAAAGTATCACTCCCAAGCGAAAGAACGTTCCCGACATACCGGTCGCCATTGATCATTTCAACCTGGTCCGCTGCTGCGCGCGCAAACGGCCAGATTAATGCAAGGCATAGCGCCAGGATCAATGGTGAGCAGACTTCACAAACTCTCCTGCGGGGCGGTCGCCACATAGCTCCACCTTACGCCACCCAGGAGCTATTCGCAACGGCTCACCCCTGGTTTGGCGGCGGGTAAAACCGCGCGTCCAGCACCAATCGGAGATTGTGAAATGCCACTGTTAGCTGGCCGTAAAGCCCCGCCCGAATCGGCCCAGTCTCCCCACGGCTTAAGTTCCTGCTCATCCGCCGAAACCGAATTGCCAGGGCGACCGATTCCTCCTCATCCCCGAGTAACCGAAGCAATCTGCGCACTCGCCGCGCCCGTGCCAGGACTGATCGGATAACCCGGAGCGCCTCCGAACGAGTCACCCGGCCTTGGTTTAACTTTTTGAGTAGCAGGCATTCGAATTGGCGGCAATAGGCGGGCCTCGCATCATAAATCTCACAGCGGCACCCCGAATATGCCGCGCAGGGTTGAGGAAACCGCCAAACTGGCTTTTTGTCATTTGCAGAGCTCGTTTTCGTCGCCGCCAAACCCAAGCTTCGAACCTGAGCTCGGCTGTCCTGAGGAAGCAGTTTGACGTCGGCAAAAATCACGCCGTTGCAACACAATCCGCATTTGAGGCAAATGGATTGCGCCGCAGGTTCCGATTTAGCTTTCGAATCGTTCAAAGTGAAAGAGGATGCCATCAACATTTGGCCGATGCCACGCGATTAGCGGTGATCCCGGCAAATTTCCTGTTGCTCGATCGAACATCCTGGCGCTAGCCTGCGGCCAACACTCCAAGAGCATATGAGCGCTTTACACACAAACACCTATCCCAAGCTGCACAACGCGATGTGGCCAGGGCTTGTTGGCAAAGGCAGCCCCGGCGCCGAGCCCTCAATCGACCTGGACACGATGTTGAGCCTGACGGCTCGCGCCGAAGTCGATGGCATACGTTTCGACGGAGTCGACATCTTCCTGTTTGATCCGCACGTCAGCATCGACATCTCCGACGACGGAATAAAGCGTCTTGCCGATAAAGTAACCAGCCACGGGTTTGTGGTGGGATCTGTGGTTGCGCCCGTCTGGCAACCCACCGGAGGCGGTCCTGCGCTCGGCACGGAGGAGGATCGGCGCAATTTCGTGGGCCAGGTGCGAAAGGCGTGTCGGATTGCAAAAAAACTGCGGGACCTGGGAGCTCGTCCGCATGGGATCGTGCGAATTGATTCGGCGTGCAGTGTTCAGGATTGGTCCCAGGACCCCGAGGGCAACCAGCAGCGTATCGCCCAGACCTTCGCCGAAGCCTGTGACGTCGCAGAAGGCTACGGCGAGCGCCTGGCCGCCGAGGGCGAAATCTGCTGGGGTGGAATGCACAGCTGGAAGAAGATGGTCGATTTGTTGGAACGGGTGAACCGGCCGCGCAGCCTCGGCTTCCAGGCGGATATGGCGCATACCCTTCTCTACGTGCTGGGATACAACGAACCCGGCGACGCCCTGCTGCCGCCAGACTGGGGCTGGACCGACCCCGCGGAACTGGATCACGCACTGAAGTCCCTGACCGACGCGTTGCGACCGTGGACAATCGATTTTCACGTCGCCCAGAATGATGCCACGGTAAAAGGCTCCGGGACACACGACAAAACAGGTCACCATTGCCTGCCGAACGATCCCAAAGGAAAGCTCTCCATTCCGCACCACGCCCGGTTCTGGATGCGAGACGAACACGGCGCCCCCAATAAAGCCTTCAGCCATGTCTGTTGGGACGGATGCATGTTCCCCAACGCCGTTATGGCGGAACCCGAAACATGGAACAACATCCTGTCCACCATGATCGCAGTTCGCGACGCGCACGGTTGGACCGATGCTCCAAAGCCTGATGAACGCGTGCTCGATGCAGTGGTGGAAGTGGAAATTGAGGCGCCGGCAAAAGTGGCCATAAAGCGAGCGAAGCCGAAGAGAGCCGCAAAGTCCAGGAAATCCAAACCGGTCCGCAAAGCGGTCAAGAAACGCAAGTCCACTCGTTCAAAATCAGTCCGAGCACGCGCATCCGGCCGAAAGGCGAAAAAGAAATCGCCCGCGCCAAAAAGTTCCCGGAAATCCGTGAGGTCCTCGTCGGGAAAAGGAAAAGCCAGGAAATCAGCTGGGAAGCGCCGAGCAAAACGCTGAAGCGCAACACTGCAGCCGATAGCCATTTTCGGGACGAAGATTCAGGGCTACGCGATGTCTTGGTGCATCACTTTAGGTGAATCATTCCCACTTCCTGTCTGGCTTTTCAAAATGCGATTTCGGTCGGCTGACCCGCTTCCCCAACCGTGACCACAACCGAACGTTCTCTAATATCCAGGCAAGTGACTTTCACGAGGGTGCCGTCCACCTTTAACTTAGCAGTGTCGCCTTTCGCAAAGGTTTCATTATTGATGATGGCGAGACGATGAGCAGGCGAGCCGGAGATTCCCTTAAGCACAAGTGACGGGGCTGGTTTTGGAGATTCACTTTGAGATGGCGGACTTGGTCGCGCAGGAAGTGCTGTTGCGGATTTTAGGGGAACGGCCCAGGGTGAAATGTTTGCAAGCGCGCCAGGAGAGCCGGCCGGCATTGCTCCGGTGACAAAGTTGCGCATTGACGCGAACCGGTTTGTGTCTCTGCCCCACACACTCCGCTCCTGCGTTCGATCCAGCCGCAGAAACAGCGGACGAGCCTGCTCAAATTGTCCCGCCTGACTCAAAAGATAGGCGAACTCGCTGGCCGCGGATATTGACTGAGGAAATTGGCGAACAATGGCATTTAGTCCCCGCCACAGGCGTGTTTCGGAATAGCCGCTTTCGCGCCGGAAATCGTTGTATATGCGCAGTTCGTGAATGCTCCAGCCGATGCGGGCGTAGAGGACGTCACCGGCTTCGCCGCCGAGCTGGTCCGCGGAAGCTGCCGCGAAACGTTGCCAATCACCTTCCTGGCCGTGCCACCGCGGCAGAAGGTAGATGGCCTTGGAAACGTAATAAGAGGTGTAGCACGGCTCGAAAGCAACAGCTTCATTGAACACTTTGTCATATGACCTCCGGGACCAGCCTTGCCCAAGAGCAACCCTGAGTTGGCTGCTCCACCAGACCGGGCACTTGGAAGGCAGCGAACGAGCATTGTCCAGGATCTGCTGGCACATTTTGAGACGCGAGTCAAAGAGTTGCCAACCCTGATCGCTAACGGTTGAAGCGTACCCGTGGCCGCGGGCTTCCCACGCGTAATTGATCATGAAGCTTGCCAAGGTCACCTGTGCTGTAATCGAGTTTGGACGCTTAGCCGCCCATTTCCGGCAGAAATCGAGCCGGGCAATCCATAGATCATCCGGCTGACCATCAAGTCTTGTGAGGGCGTCATAGAAAAGCGCCAAATGCCACGTGCCGCTGGCGGTACACTCTTTGGATTTACGCAAGCGGTCAGCCAGAGACTCAAGTTCATCAAACCTTTCACCTTGTATCAACGGGGTGACCGCTAGCAAAAGCTCTTGGGAGCGCGCCTGGTTCTCCGAATCCACCAACACTACTTCTGAGGAGGTGATAGGCTTGACCTGAACCTGCTCGACATTTGTACCGAGCACTCGTTCACTCGCTATCTTTCTCGAATATTCTTCGGCCTGCGCCTTGAATTCCTGATCGGAGGTCTGTGCGGGACTCGCGATCCGCCGGTTGCGGACCGCTAAATTCCGACCCCGTACATAGTTTGGCACCGCCACTGCCAATAAAAGGCCAGTGACCGCTACCCCAGGGATTACTCTTGCCAGAATCGAAGCTCGTTGCCCACGACAGGATTCGACCAACGCCAAAATTCCGCAAACCAGGCCCAACCCCATCAAAGCCAGCCCAATAACACCCACAATCCGGGCCGATGAAGTATTGTAAGTCCAGCCCGAAACGTGCTGAACGCCCACCAAACTTGCACATAATGCAAAAAGGATTAACGGCGCCGCGAGACACGCATTTGCAGCCTGGTCGGCTAACTCACTCCGTTCGGGCCGTTTATCCGAGGGTCGAAAAAGCGGTGGTTGAGCATTCATTCCCAACCTTTGAAGAGCAACTCAGGTGCCAAGGGGAGCTACGCCAGAGTGACAATGCGCCTATACGTTGAACTCGTGCTGCGTCGGGTTGCTGACTTCACCGCGCAAGCTTAGGGCACGCCGCGATCTCTAATAGTGTTACTCTGCGCGCGGTGTGATCTCGATGTAATCGATACAGGCCCGGTCGGCGCGTTGAGCAACACCTTCGATTCGAATCTCGTCACCGCTCGAAAGGTGGATTTGCGGGATGGTATGTCGGGTCGAATTGTGGCCGTTGGGCCGGTTGCCAGGAAGGGACGCATCCCCGATCCAGTGATCCACCTCGCGTCCCCCAACTGACACCCTGAAGCTGGACACCCCCTCAGCGAGATCAAAATATTGGACGGCAATATCGTATGGACCCGGCTTGCCAGGGAAATGGAAGCTCGCGGAGCCGCGGCCATCCTCTGATGAAATTTCCACCGCGTTTCCTCCGGAAGCGGTTTCCCAGGGCGTGACCTGGACAACGGAATATCCGCGCAAATCCATCTGTTCAGCCTCGAACCGATTGGGGAACCGACCGGCCCTTCCCTCCTGGTCAGGAATTGCGGAGGTTTTCAGAAACCAATTGTTGACTGCGTCGCGCCAGACGATCGCGTGACCCGCCTGGTATTGGAGCCGCTGCAAAACTCTTTCGAACCGCTCGGTATCGATGCGGCCTTTCAAAGAGAGCCATTGGTCGACGAAGCCGGCGGCCTGCAAAGCTCCCGAATAATGTGAATCGTAGATGTGCTGGATAACTGTTTTGCCCGAATGAAGCACCTGGGTGTACGGCACGTGGTGCATGAACAGCAACACCTCGTCGGGACAATTCTGTAGCGACTCAAAAGTTGCGGCAACGGGCGTTGAATACTGGCCGATAAACTGGGTGCCAGTGGCCACCGTCCTGTCCATGCCCACGCCCTGCGCATCCGCGCGATGCCATTGGCCCCAACCGTTGCGTTCGGATGACTCGACACCCGGACCGTAATGCGGCCCGAGAATATCGGTTAACGTGCCAGCGCCCAAAGGTCCGGTATAGCTCTCATAGGCCGGCCAGGAATCTATTTCCAGTCTGACCACGGTTTGATTCACGACCGGATCCGCTCCGAAAGTTAACCTGGCCCATTCCTCCGCGATTTGCTTCGGGCTCAAATCCGGATTCCACGCAAGGCGGCCGAACCCGTAAAGATTGGCGACCGCCAGGTCATGCCCAAGCCAGTTCGTGTCTCTCCCCACATTTGAAACACCGACAAATCCGCCCGTGGCCCTTTTGAACGTTTTACCTGCAACGATGGATTTAACCGGCGTCTCGGATCCATTTGCATGAAGGTCAAAGTCCAGAACTTGCTTCCACATGGGAACCAGGTAGCAGAGGTGGCGCTGTTGCCCAGTGTATTCCTGAGTTATTTGCAGCTCGACGGCCTGGCAGGTGCGGTCGAGGGCGCCGAACAGCGGCGAGACCGGCTCGCGGACCTGGAAATCGATTGGGCCGTGTTTGATTTGGACCACTACGTTGTCCAGGAAACGCCCATCGAGCGGATGGAAATTGTCGTACGCGGCCTTGGCACGGTCGAGTTTGAGATTCCTCCAATCCATATGGTGGTCGTAAACAAAACCGCGATAAAACAACAGACCCTTGTGGGGCCTCAGAGCGGCTGCGATCATGTTTGCGGCGTCCGCGTGCGTGCGGCCATAAGCAGAGGGACCGAGGCGTCCCTCGGAGTCCGCCTTTAGAATGAATCCACCCAGGTCCGGGACAACGCCGTAGACTTCGTCAACCTTGCGCTTCCAGAATTCCACCACTGCCGGGTCCAATGGATCGAAGGTCGTCAGGCCACCGATTTTGCGCGGAGCCGCAAAATCGATCGAAATCAGAACACGTACGCCCCAGGGCCGGAATTCGCTGGCGATGCGCGCCACTTGTGCCAGGAATTCAGGTGTAAGCATACGGCCGTCGGCATTCACGTTGTTAATCGAACACCCATTGATTCCGACGGAGGCCATCAGGCGCGCATAATCGCGGAGACGCCTCAGATCTTCAGAAACGTGATCGTGATCCCAAAAAATGGATTTGCCGGCATAGCCTCGTTCGATCGAGCCGTCGAGATTATCCCAGTGATTGAGAACACGGATAGGGGCGCTGGGAATGTGCGTTTCGTCCATGGGATCGATGCCTTGTCCAAGAGCCACTCTTCGCAACAAGGCAAAAACTCCGTACAGCACCGCCCGATCGTCCGCTCCGGCAATGAAAATATCCGTGCGCCCGCCCGCCCGCACCGTCCTGAGTAAAAAGCTGTCGGGTTGAAGAACCCCGGGCATGCTTAGGGACCGGAACGAATTGGTAAGCAGTTCAACACGGCCGAGAACGAGGCAGCCCTGGCCGCCGGGTGTTTGGGCGGCCTCGATGGCTAGCCCCAGCATGCTTTTGCAGCCCCGGGACAATTCGTCGGCAGCCGATCGGATTAACTCTGAGCTTCCGTAGCAAACAAGGGTTTTGGGGATATCGCGATAAAGCGAACGCGTTTCCGGTGCCGCAGGCTCGTAACGCAGCCAGGCTTCGTAACCGCTCTCAGCCGACGACGATGTGACGCAGGCGAAAATGCAGCCAGTGACAACGAAGGCCAGGGATGCCGCTTTTGACATGCGATGCAGTTACGCGGTCAGAATGGCAAGCTGCGGGCCGAGGATCAATCCCTACCCTTCAATGCACTTGTTAGAGGCGGTCCGGACCCGGTCGAGTGGATGTCTGACACGTTCGCGATCGTTTCGCAAGGGGTGTGATTATAATAAGAACGGGTGAGATTAGGTGGGCGAAGCGCTATACGAGTGAAAGCCCAAAGCCGAGTGGAACTCGGCGCTCCGTCAACCGCAGATTAGCACCCATACTTGATCATGCGCGTTCGCAAGGGCGCAAACCGTTTTCACTTTTCTTTAAGCAACCCGTGCCTCACCTTTTTCGAATTCGCTCATGGCGTTGAAACTTTTCAATACATTGACACGGTCCGTGCAGGAGTTTGTACCGCTGGATCCGGCGGGCCGACAAGTAGGGATGTACTGCTGCGGACCGACGGTGTACGACTTTGCGCACGTCGGCAACTGGCGGACGTTCGTGTTCGGCGACTTCCTCCGACGGTATCTTGCCTTTAAAGGATTCGAAGTGCGGCACGTGATGAATATCACGGACGTTGAGGATAAAATCATCAAGCGCGTGCGGGAAACAGGCGTGTCGCTGAAAGAATTTACGGGAAAATTCGAATCCGCCTTTTT
>DATGLT010000170.1:0-7634 GCA_035294005.1 Verrucomicrobiia bacterium | reverse complement strand
TCGCGCGGCCGGGCGTCAACTGATCGCCGAAGGCAAGAATTCCGGCAGCAAGCGCACCTTCATTTTCGTAAACAACCGGCTCGAAGGTCACGCGCTCACGACCATTGGCGCCATGGTCGAGGCGTCATAGCCGTTCCACTTTCCACGCCCGGCTTCAGCGCCAGTGGCCGCCGATCCAAATGTATCCCCGGCCGCGGGGAGCCCATCGACCGCCGACCCAAACCGCTCCAACCCGCGGCCGGACGACCCAGTTGCCTCCGACCCACACCCAGCCGCCTCGCCATGCCCAATAGCCCGGAGCCCAGACATAGGCCGGGCCCCGCGCGACCGGCACGGTTTCTACTATTGGCGCGGGAGGCGTGCTTGGGGCTTCGACAATCACGTTGGCCTGAGGAGTTGGCTGCGGAGCAGGCGCAGGCGCAGTGTCCGGGCTCGGTGCGGGCGTTCCCGGCGCGGGCTGATATACGGTTTGATTTGTATACGTGTAAACCGGTTGGGCAGCGTAGGTGGCCTGTGTCGAATAGGTTGGCACATAAACCACCCGTCTTTCGACACACCCGGCAGTAAGCAACGCCGCGCTTCCAGTGACCATTAAAACGACTGTTGATTTGTTCATAATTACATTCAAATTCACACCCGATTCGACGGTCTTCCGGGCTCAGGAGTTAATGAAAAAAACGAAAAAAAATCGTCAGAACAGGTAACTTTTCCCAACCAATTAGCGTCTGGCGCCGTTTTAAACTCGCGACAGGCCGAGCCGTGACGATTTCCTTAAAGTTCGGAGTAGCCGCCGAGGTAACGAGGCGGACAAGCCTCGTACAAGCACGTGTCGAATCCGCCTCGTTGCCTTGGCCTTAAGCGGGGTCACCAGCTGCTTTTTCAGCGGATCGGCACTGCCGAACATGAAGTCCAACCAACAGGATACCGGTCAGAATGTAACCCGCCACAAAACCCGGGGCGGCCATGAAGCCGAATTTGTTCTGAACCCCCTCCGGGGATAGTTCGTAGGCATGGATGATTCCAATCGCGGACAGAGCTGCCCCGGCGAAAGCCCACCACGCCGCCTTGAGGAGCTGACGGTCGATGCTCAGCGCCAGAATGGCAGAAATAATCATCGATGTGATGATAAATCCCTGGGAAAGCGCAATGACGCCGTAGATGAAAACACCGGAGCCGAATTTGGGCGCTGTCACAAACAGGTTCGATCCGGCGGCGCGAACTGCTGAATCGATCAGGATCAGCGCCCAGGTGGCCAGAGAAGGGATCAAACCCACAGCCACCGCCAGGGCATGCGGTTTTGGGGTTTCCTGAAACGCCTGGGCGGTCATGATGATGCTGATCCAGACGAGGATTCCCAGGGTGGCTTCCATGGGAACGACCCGGAGCACAAGGCCGACTCCGCCGGTGAGGCAGAGCAGGGAGATGATGACTCCGTTGGCGGTGGAATAGCCTGTGCGCGCGCCCATCGCTTTCCAGCCCGGATGGCCAATATAGAGCGTCGTGGGGAATGCGCTGCCGAAGCACGCGGCGCACAATGTTCCGATCCCATTTGCGAGCAACGAAGGCCGGGTCTGATAACGATCTCCGGCCGCCTCCGCGCTCTCGAGGTTTTGAAGCGACCCAATAACGGTGAACAGGCCCATCGGGATAATGATCGCGAGGAATCTCCATCCCTCTGTCGATGTCAGCCCTGAGACCAGGTCTGAGACAAACGGCCTGAAGAAATAAAGGTGCAAAGCGGACGCATCTCGCGACGGTTGAAAAAAATCGTGTCCCGCGAAGTGAAGCGCCCACGCGATGAGAGTCCCCAATGCCACTGCTACCAGCCCAACGGGCATGTTGAATGGCAATTTGATGCGCGAGGAATAGCCGATCAAAATCAGCATCATAGGCAACAGCCCGATGACGGGATTGGCAAACAACTGGAAAACAAATCCCATCGCGATGAGCGTTACCGCTACTCCGGCGAGTGCTGAAAGCAGCGCTGCCCGGGGCGTATGCTTTCGAAGCCAATCACCGCAGAATGCGCCCGCAATCTCCATCATCCCGCTCAGAAAACAGGCGAGCAGACCTGCGCGCCACGCCCGGGTAGCGTCATGGGTTTGTTGATAAACCGGGCCCATGATCAAAAATATGAACGCGATGACGCTTGGCGTATTAATCCCGTACGGCAAGGCGGTGACATCGCTGCGTCCGGTCTCATGAGCCAATCGGCGGGCTTGCCACGCGTAGAAAATATTCCCGACGAGGATCGACAAGGCGGCGCCTGGCAGAATGCGTTCGCGGATGAGGTCGGGGGGAAAACCGCATACACTTTGTCCAAGCACCGAAATCACCATCAGCTGCAGAAGATTATCCAGGAACAGGCCGAAGAACCCGTCAATGTCTCCTCGAACGAACAACGGGATCTTCATGATGTCCGCGGGCTAAAATTGTAGCCTCTGCTTTGTGGTGCAGTTACGGTTTTGATGCGAGTCGGCGGCATCAGTTGGATTGGGCAAATGTTAAGCTGAAGGGAATTGACGGCACAAGACAACTACAGCGGCCTGGGACACCGTTGACAAACTCCCAGCCCCCTCGTTACCGCGGCTCCTGCAACTTCGACACGCTGCTTGCCGGGCCATCGAATCCTTTTGTCACTGATTCTACGGCTTTCACCCCGTTTTCATCCCAGTTTGGAGAGGCGATAGGTCCCGCATGGAAACGAAGTGAGGCCGCGGGTCGAGCGCCACCGCTGGAGCGATGTAAGTACCTCAAGTCCAATCTATTTTATAAAGGTCCTTGAAATGAATGAGGCTCGGCTAGACCGATGTTCAGGCGCAAGGGGACCCTCCGTCATCACCTGGTTTTTTTGCGCGCTGGCCACGGCGCTTTGTTTACTTGCTGCTCCGGCAAATGCTGCCTCGCGCCGGCAATCGGCTGATGAATGGCGCAAGTTGACCGCGACCAATGCGCCACTGCCCAGGATTTTTGTGCGCAAGGACGAAATCCGATTCTACTTTGGATCTGATTCGGGGCCCGTGGGATTCGTTGCCAGCTTGGCCAAGGAAAGACTTCCCACTAGTGGATACCGAGTGAGTTCGGCGCTGCTGCGATTCAAGAGAAAGCTCAAACCGATCGTACCCGACGGATGGAAAGAGCCGGTGCTGGTGACGGGGGCAGAATGGAGGCGGCTCTCCACGAACCTGCTGGCCGGATTGACACCGGCAAGCCCCGGGTTGGGCCGGTATTACCGCGGTTTGCTCGGGGACAGATTGCTATACCGGGGATCCAAAGGGGAGGTCGCTTCCGCGCAAATCAGTCAACCGCCACCCGGTGTGGTCATCGATCATCGATATTCAATCGAAGAGAGTTTGCAAATGATGGCAGGCCTGGCAGAACCTCTGTTGCTCCGAGATTATCCAAACGCGTCGCTTTTCGTCGTGCTCGTACACCCTGCGCGCTCGCCGCAGCCGTTGCTCATCGACGTCGCTCATCACCGGTGCGTCTGGCTTTCCACCGCAGCTCTCTTTGAAACCGAAGAGCCCATGTTTGGCCTGGCGCCCACTTTTAATGGGATTAGCGCCCTGGTTTTTGAAAGCAATGGTTTGGCTCTGCTAAAGAATCCGGTTTCGAGCATCGCTCGCCTGGGGAACTTTCTCTTCGTGACCGGCCGCGGCCTGGCCTGGATTCCCGTGCGCAAACCAACTGGTCCTTTTCCTCCTTTGACTCACGCTCCTGGAATGGACCTGCCACAGTGGGAATCGTGGCTCGACCGGCATACTGGCCAGCCGCGCGAGTATGGTTCCATTCGCTTGCTCATCGACGGAGAACGCTTTTTTCCACGGTTTGAGCAAGCCGTGACAAACGCGACTGCCGGCGTGCGGGTCCACGTATTCATTTTCGATAACGACGACGTGGCGGTCGAGATTGCTGACCTCCTGAAGAAGCGGTCATCTGACGTCCCTGTGGAAGTGATCCTCGACCGATTAGCAAGCATGGGAGCCGCGCGTATTCCGCCGGCCACTCCGCCAACCAAGTCTTATGTGCCGCCCACCTCTATTTTATCCTACCTGCGGCATGATTCGCATGTGCAGGTCAGGCCGTTCCTGAACGCATTCTGTTCGTACGACCACTCGAAAATTTACCTGGCCGACAAAAGGGGGTGGATGGGCGGCATGAATGTGGGGCGAGAATACCGGTCCGAGTGGCATGATATGATGGTTGAACTGGAAGGACCCGTTGTGAGCTCGCTTGAATACCAGAACCAATTGGACTGGGCACATGCGGGCCTTTGGGGCGATCTCGGCTACCTGGCCGCGCTCATCTCCAACCCCAAGCCAAGTCATGTTCCTCCCGCGGCCGGTTCGTGGATCCAAATGCGGCTGCTTCCCACCACCACAACTCGCAAGCCGTTTTCCAAAGCCGTATTCCACGCCATTAAACGCGCTCGCAATTACATTTATGCCGAAAATCCGTACCTGTTCGACAAGCAAATTATGTCTGACCTGGTCCGGGCTCGCCAGCGCGGCGTTGACGTTCGCGTTATTTTGCCACACGTAAACGATTCCCGAACCGGCGCGCGGGCTGAACTGGTTGCAGCTGATTACCTCGTCCGGCAAGGTGTTCGCGTGTTCTTTTATCCCGGCATGACTCACGTCAAAGCCCTGCTGGTCGATGATTGGGCATGCGTCGGCTCGGGTAACCTCAACCAGCTTAGCCTGCTTCTGTGCCAGGAACACAATGTCGCCACGTCCGATCCTGTCTTTGCCGCAAGGCTCAAACATGAGCTCTTCGAGGAGGACTTCACCCATTGTTACGAGTTAAACGAACCGGTTCCCGTTGAATGGATGGACTTTTTGGCGAGCTTCGCCCTGGAGGGAATTTGAACCGCTACAGGCCGGTATCGTTCCAAAAAGTGGTTGTCAGTGAGGGGCTAAATGCCGATTTGCCGAGTTGTAAACTCGTCGAGCCTGAGCGAAAATATTGCAGATGAAAACGGGACTGTTATTCGCGGCAAGTGCCGCATTGATTGTTGTTTTAAGCGGTTGCGAATCGACGCCCCCGGGAGTCGAAAGAGGCCCGCACGGAACGATTGCTTATGACGTGCTGGTCAACTCAACTCCACCCGGCGCAAAAATCGAGGCCAACGGCCAGGTCATCGGCGAGGCGCCGATCCATTTGAAAATCTTCGGCGACAAAGACGGGACATTTCATGACTTTGGTTCGTACTATTATGTCGTTCGAGCCTTGCCGGTCGCCACGAATCAATACGTCCAGACCCGCGTGTTTCGGACGGGGCATTTGTTCACCCCCGAGGATCACATCCCGCAGCGCATTGATTTCGACATGAATCAGCCCAACCCCTATCCGTACGGTGTTCCTGCCCCGGCGTACGCCTACCCGGAGTATCCTCCTCCCGCTTACTACGGGCCTCCGGTTTATTACGGCCCTGGCGTGCAGTTTTACTTCGGGCCGCGTTATTACCACCGCCACTGGTGATTCAAGCGCAAGAGAAGGCGGCTTCAGTTGGAGCAAAGGGACTGTCCAGCAGGGGTTTGGCTGCCGTTCGACCAGAACAGGCTCTGATCGTCATCTCTGAACTGTTCCCGAGCGGTGGTCAGTTTGTACGGGTGTTGCCTCAGGTTTCCAATTCGATACGACTCGGCAAAGCTGTAAAAACCAATCTGAATTTGACGTCCTTCAGGATCGGTGGCTGTCGCGATGTAGCGGCCTTTGCCGTCCGGCATCACAACCGCCCGGACCCAGCCCAGCCTCCAATCGTAGTGAACGCGCAGAATATCCCGTTCGTAAATGGGCGCCCCTTCCTGGTCGAAAAATCCCGTCCAGCGGTCCAACATGGGCGAGAGCTCGGGCTGCACGTCACTGTAGAAAAACGAACCGGTGCGGGGGTTCCACATTCGGTAAGCCAGCGGTTGCTTGTGGTGTCGCGTAATTCCCATAGATTCCACGGAAAATTACCTCTCCAGGTCGTTTCGCGCATGCTGAACGAATACGGAAGATGTCGGGTCTTGTCGGGATGTCTCGCCTCGCGCTCGCGCGTTCACCGTACATTAAAACTCAGCTAAACGGCAGATTTTGACGTATAGTTCAAAGAGCTTGCCCCGTGGGCGGTTCTTCTTAAGTTGAGAGCTCACGGAACCAATGAAGTATTTTGAGGATTTGAATTGATGCAACTCGACCGACCGAATTCACCGTGAGGGTCGTTGTACCGCTGGATCACGCCGCATGCTGCCAATGAAACGCTTTGCCCAATTAACTCGCATTTGCATGTGGGCGTTGATGGTTCCCTGGTTGGGTTCCATTTCAATCGATCGAGCCCTGGCGACCGCGGATGCAGCGCCGTTAAGTGACGCGACCATCTTGATTATTCGTCACGCTGAAAAGCCGCCGTTTGGGCCGGGTTTGTCCGAAGAAGGGGTGGGTCGTGCGAAGGCGTATGTGGACTATTTCAAGAGCTACCGAGTGGGCGGTCGGCGGTTGCACCTGGATTACATCGTGGCGGCGGAGGATTCGGAGCACAGCCAGCGCTCGCGCCTGACGGTTGAGCCGCTGGCAAAGTCGCTGGGCCTCAACCCCGACTCAAGGTTTCAGGCCAAGCGGCCTTGGGACCTGGCGGAAGAATTGCGGACCCGGGATCACGGAAAGAATATGCTGATCTGCTGGCATCATCGAGAGATACCAGACCTGTTGACGCAATTGGGCGCCGACCCTTCAGCCTTATTGCCGGAGGGCCAATGGCCGCCTCAGCAGTTCGACTGGGTCCTGCAGCTGCGTTATGACCATGAAGGACGGCTGATTAAAAGCAAGAGCCGCCGGATCAAAGAGCATCTGATGCCGGCCGAGTGATTCTTCAGGGGTTCTTGACGAGCCTGGCCTGGTTTGCCTTCAGGTAATCTTCCAGCGCCGTCACCGCGCTCATATGGGTGAAGACGCCCCTTTGGCCGACGTTTTTCATCATCTTATAGTGGATCAGACGTTTTCCCTGTTCCACGATTTGGATATAGGCGTCGTTGATTTTCCAGAGCTGGCCCTTGGCAAGGGGCAGCGCCAACTTTCTTTGGGTAGTCCGCATTTTCTTCCTATTCAGACAACTAAGCGCCCGCTTTTATTCATTTCATGGCACCAGTGTGGCTCGGTAAAATTGGTTCGGAGGCGGGTTTGTCCCGGCCGAAGTGATAAAGAGCAGGGTGCCCGAACCATAGATCAAGTCGAGAGTGGGGCCAGTCGTCCAGTTCGTCAAGTCATTGCTTGCGTCGAGCGTGAATTGTTGGTCAGGCTGGCCTGCCACGACGAACACGTTTTCCCCGCCGGCCTGGCTGTAGCTCACGAACGTGATTGGGGTCAGGTTGGGGATCACCTGGCTGCGCAGGATGGTTCCTTCCAGCCCCACGATTACGAGTTGGCCGTTTTTGCTGGCCGCGCCGTAGAGGGACAAACCGGTGATCACAGGCGTTGCCGACCAATTGACAAGATTGCTGCTGGCCAGGACGGTTCCGTTGTTCCCCACCGCATAGAAAATATTTGAAACGGCCACCACGTCATTCAGCCAATTCGTGGTTCCGGTGGACACTTGCGTCCACGAACTTCCATTGGTGCTGCGCATCATCGTTCCGTTCTCCCCGACCGCCACG
>DATGLT010000169.1:0-7841 GCA_035294005.1 Verrucomicrobiia bacterium | reverse complement strand
GGCCAGCCGCGCGGAACTCTCTTCCAGCCGAGATAACGTCTGTGCGCGGCGCTCCTTGGCCAGCTTTTGTGGCAGCGGCCTCAGTTGATTATTTGCATCGGGTGCTTTCTGGGCCGGATGGAAGGAAGGGGGTTCAGCCATCCTCGAAAAATGAGCCATTATTCTTTCGTCCCCAGGCCAGATCACCCCGTCCTCATCAGGATCGTCCTCGGGCCCGTCTGTGGAGGTGCCCTCGATTGCAGCCGACCATTCGTGTTGGCTCGTGGCGCTTGCGCCTCTTGACTGAAGTGGCCCAGTCTTGGATGGCCGCTGGGTGAGGTCCGGGTTTTCGAAATCTTCAGCCTCGGAGTCCTCCGGATCTGACCCCAGGTCGCTTATTCCTCCTTTTGCCAGGACGAGGAACTCTGCGTTCTACCCCACCGGTATTCTGTCTTCGTATTCCGAGTAAAAAGGATAGGTAATATCCAGCGCCCAGCTTAAAGGATCCTCTTGCACCTCTCCCTGGGGAGGCTTGCAGCCCGGCGATCGGTCCGAGGGTTCCAACCAGGCAAAATCTTCAATCCCGACGGTTTTGCCGCCGGGCGACTGCTTCAGAAATCGCTTAAACACCTGACGCCGGTTTTCGATCGTCGCCTTGAGGAGGCTCACAAATTGATCGTACACATCCCTCGGGTACTCGTGCAGGTAATCCCAAAGTTCTTGGCGCTTCTTTAATTCAAGGTTCCATCTCGCCGCGCTGAACCAGGGGCGGCAGACTTCTCCTTTTAAAACGATGGTTTTGGTTCCGGAGCGGTTTTCGACGCCGACGGTGCGAGAATATTTCTTTCGGCAGTCATCTCTCGTTTCGGTGAAGCACGCTTGTCCGTTTTCAGCCGGTGCCCACAGAAGCTTGTAACCCAGATCCTTGGTAATCAGCTTAATGAATCCTTGATGGGTGTGTTCCTTGAGCGCGTCCCGCCACCATGCCGCCGTGGCGCGGCAGATTTCCTCGATATCGTTCTTGTTTTCTTTTCGATTGGAATATGTTCCCGCGCTGACCAGCCGGGCCCGCCTCGGATCGGCCGGGTCCGAAAGCCCCAACGCAAGCCCCGCCAGTCGGTCGAAGTATTGCAGCAGTGCCTTAGGTTTTTTGAATTCGAACGGGCCGCCGCGAGGAAGGAGCGACAGCGTTAGAGCACAGTGGGCGTGGGAGGACTTCGCTTTTCCGTGCTCGTACCACAGAAAATGCAGGGCGTCTTTTGGCAACCCGAGCAGGACAAGGTTTTCCGTTCCCTCGATGACCAGGGGCAGGACCCGCCGCACCTCGAGGTCGGTCCGAGAAGCAACTGATGAGGTGTGACAGGTGCCGTTGGCAGTGGTTACGGAAACGCGAGCCTCGCGGCGCCTTGCTTCTTAGGAAGCAATCGGCGAATGCCTGCGAACCGCGCAACCGAAACGCCGGTTGCTCGCGCAGCTCCCCCTTGTTGTCCTTGGGCGAACCCAAATACGGAATTACATTTCCGGCTTTTATGACCTTGGTAAACATGAGGATTCGAGCGCGAGCAGCTGCTCCCGGTGTGCCAGGCGATAGGCCACTTCCGTGAGCGCTTCTTCCGCCGTTTTTTTGCGATCATCGGAAAGGCCTTCGAGGGCTTGTTCGACATGGCCGAGGCAAGACTCAACTAGGGCTGAGCCCACACATTGACGCAGAATTTTCATCGCCAGCTTGCCATTACTGCTGCCTCTCGCCGTTTCATCCAATTCCTTCATCAGTTTACGGCTCACCGGCACTCTTAAGGTGGATATGCGACTCGCATCATCAAATATCCCCTCCGTATCAGTGGGTGACCTGAAGTGGGGTCCCTCGGCTATCTCGGTCAGCTTTCGGCTAAAGGGCACCCTGGCCTCAAGGATGAGGGCTGCAACTTCTTCGAGAAACATCCCGGTTGTCGTGGAACCCTGGCGAAGCATTCTGCAAATGGCCTTGTTGGTTACCGGAACGGTTACGTAAAGAGCTTTTTTTCTCATGATGGCGGCGGTTGCTTATATTTTTAGTCTTTCGTTTCCATAGGCCCGAAGGTCGCGTCGCATGATTTCGAAGGTCTTTGAAATTGGTTGTGTAAGTCGCTTCGTCAAAATCATTTGCCAATAGAAATTACGACGCTGTAACCGCTCCCGATGGTACCGGCTGCCACTCGAACAAGTGTATCTCGCATTCCAGCGAGGTTCGGCCGTTGGCGTTCATGGCATCCACGATCCGGTCCAGCACTTCTACAATCTCGTCCCGGCCCGCCCTCGCCTCCAGTTCGTCCGGAGTCAGTTCCTCAGCCTCGGTTTCCGGAACGATGACCGGACTTTCGGATTGCTCAAAGCCAGCCGATTGAACCGGGCTGCTGGCGGTGGAGTTGGCTTGGCTCCTTTGTTCTTCGAGTTCCTTCCGGTGTTTTGCCCTGGCCACCTCCAGCGCTTTGCGCACGTTCCACGGATTGTGCTGCTTAAGGAAGTTCTTTACCACAACGGGGTATTTTAGAATCCTGGAAACCTCACTCGCGCGGCTGGGGGTGAGACCCGCTTCGAGCAGGCTTTTCTGAAATTGCCGTTGTGTGAATCGCCCGCGGTTTTCAACCGCATACTTGACCAGTTTGACGTACATGCCGTCCTGGTTTTGGCTAAAAGTGGCGACCAAATCTTTAAGCGTTTTATCCACCATGGTTGGGACGGTTGCGAATCACCAGGCTGCCCACGCGTGCTTTTGTAAATCGATGATGACCCGGGTCAATCCTCTCCCATTTCCAGGTGCCGTGAACGGCGTTATTGGGCCAGTCGTCCTCGTTTAGCACCAGGAGGCTAGTAAGTAGCGAGCCGAGCCGCTCAAGGGCACTGGGTGCGGCGTCCCGCGCCGCTTGCAAGGCCTGGTTCCAGGTCAGCTTTTTGGCGATGAACTTTGCGCAGATCTCCGCCTGTGTCGTAATGGCTTTGATCTCGCTGATCCGAGATTCCAGGAGTTCGGTTTCCTTCAGCTTTTCCTCAAATTCGCGAGCAGAAAGCCCCGACCTTTTATACAATTCGCATAGGCCGCGGAACAATTCACGATCCGTATCCACACACTCGGCGATCAGGTTCTGTATGGCTTCCAGCAGTTCCTTGGCGGTGAGCCGGCGGCCCGTTGGGGCGGATGGGTCTGGAGGGGATATATGGTCTTCGGACATTTGCGCTGAAGCAGGGGTCATTAGTGGTTATAACTGGCAGAGCAATCCTGATTCTGACCTCCCTGAAGATCACCGAAGTGGCTGAAGCGGTCTGCAGTTTCAGGTTGTGCGCAGCAAAGGTGCATTGATTATAAGCTCGTATTTGGTCGCTCCGAGTTACCGTGGCTTCAGCAGTTATGATACCAGCATAAGTAATACTACTTATATTGTCATATTGACCGCAAAGGAAGATTAGGTGGCGATCGCATCAAGATTGAGTTCACCCCAGCGTCTATAGGCCCAATGACATATAGTGAGGCCTTTTAAATGTTGGTTCCGGGCCGTTTGTCGGCGTTCGCCTTGATGCCCGCGGGGCAGGAGTCAACCCATGTTGCCCAATTTTTGGGCAGCCCGTTCTGAAATGGGACAAAGAGCCCGGTGAGCCTTCGGGCGTCTTCTCAAAAAGTCCCCCCGGCAGGGTCACTCATGAGAGACGAAAACGGAAAAAGGCAAAAGCTCAGTTTCCAAGCCAGGCAGTCAGCGTGCGAGAGGAGCCATTGGGGCGCTCACCGCTGCAACGTTGGTCGGCGGATTAGTACCGCCATCTAGTGCGCCTGAGAAGGCAGGAAGACAGAGCGGTGGAAGTCCGCTTCCGTGCGGTCGAGAATCGTGCGGTATCGAACCGTAACTGCGTCACAGCGAGGTGGGGTGGAGAGCAACGGAACGAGAACGACCAGTCCGTAACACAGGTGGCCCAAGAGGGTCGCCGCCGTGAACTCGGATTCGGTCGCCGTGAATGGACGAGTCTGCTGGAGAAAGACGAAGTCTGCCGCGGCGGGAAAACCCCGCTGGCAACCGGGCGATCCCGGCGAGGGCTGCTAGAAGGGACGCCAACGGAATCGCTCGATTTTGCGCTTTCTTTGTCGGATCTTTATGCTAGCATTGATAGCAGAGCAATAAATCGAAAATCCATGCCCCAACTAATCGTCCGACAGATCGAGGAGAAAGTTGTCAAGAAGCTGAAACAACAGGCAGGCGAACATGGAGTTTCCATGGAGGAGGAACATAGGCGCATTTTGCGGGAGTCGTTGCTTGGAAAGGCGGTCAGGCGGACTTCATTCAAGGAAGCCCTGCTGGCCATGCCCGATGTCGGCAAGGATGAGGATTTCCAACGAGGTCCCCAATTGGAACGGGCAGTGGAATTATGAACGGCTGTCTAATCGACACCAACGTCCTAAGCGAACTGCGCAAAGCGAAACGTTGTGACCCCGGGGTACGGCAATGGTTTGAAGGAACCGCCGCTGAAGAGTTGTTCATCAGCGTGCTGGTGCTGGGAGAAATACGTCAAGGAATTGAGCGGATTCGGCTGCGCGATCCAGCTCAAGCCCGCGCACTCGAGAAGTGGTTGCTTTGGATTGTTGCCGAATTTCGCGATCGACTCTTGCCAGTGGATGACAAAGTGGCAGACCATTGGGGGAGGCTAGGTCTGCAGAAACCGGTTCCGGTCCTTGATGCTTTTCTGGCCGCGACGGCCCAAGTTCACGACCTGACAATTATTAGCCGCGACGAAGAGGGTTTCCGCAATACTGGTGTGACGGTTATCAACCCCTTTTCGAAATCCAAACTCAGAGAACTAGAGCGCTGAGAAATTGATCCAGGATCTGATCAAGGGGCCGAAACGAAGGTATTTCCTTGTTCTCTCAGTTGACGGCAAGCGCCATCGATTGAGTTGGTGGCGCTGCTCCGCTGTCAAGCGCACGAGGGAGGCCAAGAGCGCTTGAATCTGGTGGGCGGCTCCGCCGGCGGACCAGGCTGCAATCGTGTTGCCCGGCCGCCCCGATATTTCCCCCAATCCTCATAGCTCACGGGCTGCCCTCGGCGCGTCCGAGGCTGGCCTTGAGCTCGAGCAATAGCCCGGTAATGCGCGCTGCCGGGAACAGCGGCAGCGGAAATTGGTGAGGCTGGTTCGACGGCCTCGTTATTTCGTTCATAACTTTTTGTTTGAACACTTTTCGAGAGCGTGGTGAGTTCTTGAGACTACCCTGACATCCCGGCCGCCGCAGTTGCGATGCCGCGGCGGAGGCAACAGGGACACGCTGGAAGCAGAGGCTCGGGGCATGTCTACTTTGCTTTAAGGAACCCACTGGACGGGCAGGGCGGTCGGGCCGGCGGCGCGGCGGAGCCGCCCAGCCGACGCTCCCTGCTATGGCGGCAGTTGGAACAATTCGCTGCGCAGCTCCGGCCACCGCAACCAGATCTGCCGCTCCATTTGGCGGCTCAGGGGCTGCCAACGGTTGGGGAGGAGCGAATCATTAAGATGAATTCGCAATGCGTCCCATTGAGTCAGCCGGTCTTCCTGCGTCGGTTCCTCTTGGGCAAAGGCCAAGCAGAGCACCCCCTGGTCGAGGACCGTTAGGGTAATCATGTAAGGCAGTTTCTCCCAATGGGGCCGCCGCGTGGCCAAAAGCAGTTCCGGCAGTGCGCGCAACCAGCAGCAGGGCAACCCGTCCAGGCCCTCCGGCACGATGCATGCCTCGACCTGGAAAAAGGTGCGGACTTCCGCCAGCAAAGCCGCACGCTTGATTTTGGGTTGAGCCAGCTCGAAGGCGCGCGCGAGCACTCCCTGCGTAACGGACGGCCGATGGCCGCAGGCTCTCATGAGTTTATCGACGCGCTCGGCGGAACGCAGATAGGCCTTCGATATCTCCCTCATAAAGGCCTCCCTGGGTCAGCAGAAGCTGCCCGTCGATTGATTTTCGTTTGCGACCCCGAACGCCGCAGCTTTCGAGTTCGGATCGGGCAACTCCAGCGAGTCGGCCGCACTGTTTGCTGTGAATGTTTTTCCATACGAACTTGTTTGGTGCCGATTCAGGACCCGGGCAGGTCCTGCCCTCGCGTTCTTCGCGCCGCGCCGCTACCCAAGGCGCTGGCCGCCACCCATGCTCAGCTAAGCTCCCAGGGGAAAGAGACTCACGAAAACATCAGCTCGAGGAACGACCCGGGAGAGGTTTGGTAGCCGGCTCACGCTTTTGACACAGGATTCCGTGTCACACTGAGACACATGAAAACAGTCTCGATTCGAGAACTCCATGCGAAAACCGGTGAGTTGGTGCGCGATGCGTCGCGGCATGGATATATCTTGGTGGGCGTATGCCCTCTTCGCTTGATCTCCGCCAAAGCCCCGACACAGATCCTCCGATAAATTGGCCAGCTTGATCACCCCGCCACTCTCTCCTTTTCTCCTAAGAACGCTCCCCCCCTCCGTTGCGCCAACGACTTTACGCCTCGGTCATTGGCCAAATCCATGTTCTTAACGGCGTAGCCGCCGGGTCAGCCCCCGTTGGCATTGGCCGGGCCGGGCCGCTCGGCGAGGAGCTTCGAAATTAGGCCGGAGGCCTCCGGCTTGGTCAGTTTACACGGCGGTTTGCCGAATTGGCTTTGCGCCAGCGCTTCGAGCTGAGTCTCGGGGAGGCCTTTCTCTTTGGCCACCCTGAGGATTAGGCTGCGCTGCTTTGGCGAACAGGCCCAGGCGTCCGGGTCGGCGCTGTGGTTCCGTCCGTCGTGGGCCGCGCTGCGGGAGGGCAGTCCATCGACAGCTGGTACGAGGCCTGGCTGCTGGAGCGAGGCATCCACCGACTGCTGCAGCAACAGGTAAAGACGGGCGCTTTGGGCCTGCACCTCGTCCAGGTTGGTCAGTTCGGCGCGCAGCGTGATTCCAAACTGATGTGAGGAATATTGCGGCAGGCCGAGCTTTTTCGAGTAATTGCATTCAATCGTAATCATGGGGACCTTTCATTTTAAGTTTTTGTTAGGTGCGAAACTCATTTCCGCGGCGGAGCGTAGCGTTTACTAGCCTCCGGACGTCAGCGACCTCCGCCGGGACTGCACATGCGGGCAATGGGGTTGGCCGAGCGGTGGGCTGCTCGCAGCCGCAAGTCGTGGCGCCACCGGACCTGCCCTATGGCTTGGCCCAGTGCGCACAACGCGTCGAGGTGGTGCCCCACAGCCATATTGCAGAGGAAGATTCAGCGCCGGTGCAGAAATGCCACGTTGCAAGTCTGCAACGTGGCAGACTTGCCAAGTGCGGTTTTTTTCCGGGTAACCTTGCTGCATGTTTAGAACCAGCACGCCTGCCTCCTGCTCTGCGTAGCGAAGCGCTCGAATTAGTGGAAGGGGAGGTCAGTCCGGAACGCGAGTCAACCTTTGGCTGGATCTTCCGGAACAACTGGCGAAATCACTCAATCTATATTTTATAATTGCCTTGGATGAGTTCCAGGAATTGGGGGAACTCCAAAAGACCTTTAAGTCATTTTCGTTCATGCAACTGCGCAGCCACTGGCAAAAACACCAAAGAGCCGCCTATTTCATTTCCGGATCTGCCCGTTCCATGCTGCTGCAGTTGATTCAGGCACCCCACGCGCCTTTCTTCCAGCATTTTGCCATTCACGAACTGGGATCATTTACACCGGAAGCAGCCGTGGCTTTGCTTCAAGAGGAAAGTATTCCCGAAAACCCGATTCCCCGGGAAATCGCCGAGCTGGCTGTAAAAACCTTTGGCGGCCACCCTTTTTACCTTCAGTTGTTGGGTGAAGAATTAATGGGTACCGGCCGCACACCTGATCAATCGTCCCTGAAAGCCGCCTTGCAGCGATTGCTATTTTCTAAAACCGGACG
>DATGLT010000168.1:0-2415 GCA_035294005.1 Verrucomicrobiia bacterium | reverse complement strand
GCTCATCCGTTGATTTGTCCTTCCAATTCCCTTACTGCCCGGCTGACGAGCCGGAAATCGATTTTTTCGCGTTGAGCAACAAAACCCGCCAGGAGGGCTTTATCACAAACGGCATTCACCAGGCGAGGGATGCCTTGAGTGTAACGGTATACTCTCCACAATGCGGGCCGGGTGAAATAGGGGACGCCATTTCCGCCGGAGACATGGAGGCGATGTTGGACGTATTGGTTGACCTCCTGCCTGGTGAGCGGCGGAAGATGGTAGCGGACCGTAATCCGCTGCCGTAGTTGGCGAAGGCGCGGGTTGTTAATCCGGTCGCGCAACTCAGGCTGGCCCATAAGCACAATCTGCAGCAGCTTGCGGTCGTCGGTCTCAAGGTTGGAAAGCAGGCGCACCTGTTCGAGCAATTCATCCGTGAGATCCTGGGCTTCGTCGATGATCAGGACTGCGTCCCTGCCCCGTTCGACTTGTTGCAAGAGGAATTCGTTGATCACGGAAACTGTGTCCAGGCGATCCAGGCCGCTGACGGGCAGACCAAATTCGACCGCAACCGCCTTGATCAATTCGTCGGGGCTCATCACCGGGTTCAGGATCAACGCTGTGGCGTAATGCTGCGGGTCAAGTTGCTCCAGCATCGCGCGGCAAAGAGTCGTTTTGCCCGCGCCGACTTCGCCGGTGAGTTGGACGAAACCTTTGCGCTCGCGCAAGCCGTAGAGCAAGTGATTGTAGGCCTCGCGATGTTTGGCGCTGTAAAACAGGAACCGCGGGTTCGGCGTAATGTCGAAGGGCGGCTCGGTCAAGCCGTAGTAGTCCAGGTACACGCTGATTGCGGAGCACAAAAGGTGCCGAAATTGAAATCGCCGTGGGCGGAGGTTTGCTCCGCGGTTTGTCCAAAACCCGTACAGATTTGCCCATAATCGGAGTCTTGCTTAAGCGGCCGAGTTTGCGTACCAGCTTCGTGTGCGTCCGAACGAACCCGTTCTCCAACTCGGCGCAATAATCGGAACCCCATGAACATGACAACGTCCCCGCAAACCCCGGAGAGCCTTGCCCAGGGCCAAGGTGAGAGCACGCGAAACAATCGAATTATTGTGTGGTCGATTACTTCAGCCCTGGCCGGGTTTCTGTTTGGGTTTGATACCGTTGTCATCTCGGGCGCGGAGAAGACGATTCAAACACTTTGGCACTTAGGGCCGGGCATGCACGGATTTGCAGTCGCCTCGGCACTCTATGGGACGGTCTTGGGGTCGCTGCTTGGAGGCTGGCCAACGGACCATTTTGGAAGGCGCCCTACCCTGTTGTGGATTGGTGCTCTGTACCTCGTTTCCGCGTTGGGTACTGCTCTTGCCCCGGAGGTTTATACCTTTGTTATTGCGCGATTCATTGGCGGGCTGGGTATCGGAATTTCGACGGTCGCCGCCCCTCTTTATATTTCAGAAATTGCGCCGCCGGCCAGCCGGGGCCGGCTTGCGGGGATGTTTCAGTTTAACATAGTGTTCGGAATCGTCGTTGCCTTCGCCTCGAACGCCATGTTGTCAGGAATCGGACCGCAGGCCTGGCGTTGGATGCTCGGCGTTGCCGCTATTCCGTCTCTGATTTATTCCCTGCTTTGTTTTGGCTTGCCCGAAAGCCCGCGCTGGCTGATTGGCCGTAAAGGCGATCGCCAAAGAGGTTTGGAAGTGCTCAAGCTGATCCGGCCCGAGTTAACGACGGCGCAGATTGAATCACAAGCGGATGAAATCGCCGCGGCCTCTTCGGAGCGAAAAGCGGCCGGCAATTTTTGGACGCCGCGCCTCAAGAAACCCATCCTGCTGGCGTTCTTAATCGCGTTCTTCAATCAGCTTTCGGGCATCAACGCCGTTTTGTACTTCGCCCCGCGCATTTTTGAACTGACCGGGTTGGGCGAAAAAGCGGCGCTGCTACAATCGGTCGGCATAGGCATAACCAACCTGATTTTCACGTTTGTTGGGCTTTGGCTTATCGATCGGCTGGGACGGCGCACGCTGTTGTTCATAGGCTCCTTTGGATACATTCTTTCGCTTGGGCTGATCTCGGCCGCTTTTTTTACCAGGCATTTCTCGATTGTTCCCGGGTGCGTGTTCGCTTTTATTGCCGCCCATGCTGTTGGGCAGGGCGCCGTCATTTGGGTTTTCATTTCGGAAATTTTCCCGAACCGGCATCGGGCCGAGGGACAGGCACTGGGTAGTTTCACCCATTGGATCTTTGCGGCACTCCTGACCACATTCTTTCCCAAAATGGTGACGGCGTTTCCTGCTGGAGTGGTTTTTCTGTTTTTCTGCGGCATGATGGTGCTCCAGCTGGTTTGGGTGAAGGTTATGGTGCCGGAAACCAAAGGCGTGCCGCTGGAACAGATGCAGAAGCAACTCGGAATCGAGTAGCAACCGATGCGCAGGC
>DATGLT010000167.1:0-12579 GCA_035294005.1 Verrucomicrobiia bacterium | reverse complement strand
AGGGCGTCGGCGGCGTCGGGACTCTTGGAGCCGGCATAGCTGCGAGGCGAACCTGCGGTCAATTGGCGCTCGACGTACTCGTTGGCCATGGCACTGTCAGTCCACTGGTGGCCATCGGCGCTGCAGATACCCGAACAAAAGGTGTTATCCAGGAGTGCAAACTCGCGAGCGATCTTATGCTGATTCGGAGTGTAGACCTCGCCAAAGGTGCAGAGATTGGTATCGCCATTGCCTTCAGGCATGTCCCCCAGAACCTGGTCATAAGAGCGGTTCTCCTTGATGACATAGATCACGTGGTTGAAAAAACTCGGTTCTCCGGACCGTTCAGGCACCGGCCGAGGCGGTTGGCCGGGCCGAGGCGCCAGGCGGGCCTCCGCCGCCCTCGGATAACGCAGGTTTTCGACGGCTGTTTTGGTCATTGCCGCGAGCCGGTTCTCGTTTGGTTCTTGCACGCAGGAGATCGTGCCGAAAAAGTCCTTGCTGCTGAGTTTGGTCTTTTCGCCGGGTTTGAACGATTTCGCGGCGCCGATTCCTTTTATGTTCGCCACGAAGAGCCTTTTGGTCTGCTTATCGTACTGGACTGCGCCGGGAAACCAACCCACGGGGATCAAGCCCAGCATTTTTGAAGTTCTTGACGCCGGTTCAAATTTTATGACCGCGACCGCGTTCTGGGTGCCGTTGCAAACATAGAGCCGCCTCCCACGGGTATCGAACGCGAGCGCGGTGGGCTGCGCACCGAACAGATCCGCCGGACTTTGCCGGGCGCTGATTTTTTCAACCACAACGTCCCGAGTTGTATCGATCACGCTCAACGTATCGCTGCCGGTGTTCGCAACGACGACATATTTCCCGTCCGGGGACGCGGCTAATGCCGAAGGGTGCAACTCGACAGGGATCTCCGAAATGACGCGGCCCGCATCGAGATCGATGACTGTGACCGAGCCTTCTTTCACCATGTCATGCGAGTCGACCCGCGCCCGCATGCCCAATCCCGCCAGTGCAGTGCGATCGGCCTGACGCGGAACGCGCCCCGCAAGATTGGACACATAGGCCTTCTTGCCGGCGATCACAACGTCATACGGAGCGGTGCCTGTCTCCCATGAACGCAACGGAACTCCTGACGCACTGTCCAACTCGTCGAGTTTGTTGCCCAGGTTTCCAACCACGTACAAGCGGCGGCCGTCTTCCGAAAGCGCCAGGCCGCTTGGGATTTCTTTACGCTGTTTCGGCGAGTCCGTTTCCGGAAGCGCAAAGGCTTGTGCTTTGCCCACCACCTGTCCGAGCACGAGATTAAACGCCCAAACGGTGCCTTTACTGTTCGAGAGAAAAAGCCGGCTGCCGTCCGGCGAGAAAATCAACCCGGTAAAACTGAGTTGGGCGTGGTTGGTGACATTGACACTTGAAACTTTGTTGGTGACGTAGGAGGTCCCGTCGACCGTGTTGGTGGTTTTGTTTGTGCGAACCTCGGTGGTGATAAGCGAGAGCGGCACAGTCTGAAGGGTCCGGCCTGTATCGGGGTCCACCAGGACTATGGATTCGGTGTTTCCTGCCACGGCAAGGATTCTTCTGGCCGGGTGGAGCGCGAGACCTTGGGGCCGCATCCCAGGCAACGAGATTTGCTGACCGGCAGGCGACAACAGCTGGCCGGTCGGCACATAGACCAGATTGGTTTGCGCCGGCCGGATTTCAGTGCTTGCAGGCGGAACGCTGGTTGGGGTTTGGCGGGGGGCGCTGCAACCGCACAATACAGCCAGCAGAACAAGGAACGGGGGACGCGCCCAATGCTCGATGGCTTTCAAATGCATCGGCGTAGATCTAGCCGTTCGCTGGGCCTAACTCAATCAAAGGTGTTGCGGAATTGCGCGGTCGGGCCTCTGACCCACTCCGCGGCGGCTTGAAAAGAGGACAACACAAAGAACACATTTGCCAGTTTCGGCGGTCGGCCGCTTTACATAGGGCGGGTCTGACGCCATCGTCAGGGCAATGCGTTGTTGCGCTCCAGCGTGGTTGTGTCTCCTGTGGCTTACTGCTTGCGCGGGGCACCGGCCGTCCGGTTCTTCCCCCGCTGCCAATTTCCCGCCTCCGGAACCCTATGTGCGCATCAGTAGCGTCGATTCCAACACAATCCAGTTGCAGATTGCGGCGCGCGAGTTCGTGCCGAAGCGGCGCGGACGCCCCATCATCTGGCTCACAGGCGTTTCGCATATCGGAGACACAAACTATTACGCCGCGCTGCAGCGGCACCTGGATGCACAGACGCTCGTGTTGTACGAAGGTGTCAGCGCCGCAGAAGCCAAAGAACAAACGGATTCGAGCAACTCCGGCGGCAGCGGAGAAGCTCCAGCAACCGCCGAAACGCGAGGTTCGTTCCAATCAGCCATGGCGGCTTCGCTTGGACTGGTGTTTCAGCTCGAAGCGATTCAGTACCACCGTGACAACTTCAAAAACAGTGATCTCTCAATCGATCAGCTCCGAACCCTTATGGCGAACACGGAAGCAAACTCCGGTGAATCGGGCGCCAGAGAAAGTTTTGAGAGCCTGCTCCAAACGATGGATGGGAGTTCCTGGTTGGACGCGTTGCTTCAACTGGCTTTGCGGATTATGGGTGCCAATCCCAAGTTCCAGGCTTTGGGTCGCCTGGCTTTAATCGACTTGCTGGGGACAATCCAGGGAGATCCCTCTCGCCTTGAAGGGCTGCCACCGGACATGAAGCAACTACTTGACGTTCTACTACAGCGGCGAAATGAGAAGGTGGTTGCGGATATCAAGGCAGAGCTTTCTGAAATGGACCGAGCGGATTCAATCGCCGTATTCTTCGGCACCGGCCACATGCCGGACCTGGAACAGAGACTGAGGCGTGACTTGGGTTATGTTCCCGCAAACCAAACCTGGTTCACCGCCTTCAGCGTGGATCTTGGCAAAGCCGGGGTTTCACAAGCTGAGAAAGACCTGGTGGAAAACTTTGTCAAATGGCAGCTGAAACAAGCCGGCGCGGGCGCTGCCCAAGCCAACTAACAGTTAAAACTGGTCCGCCGGACAACCACCGCCTGGGATCTTTGTCGTGTCCCAGGGGTGCGTTACTGTAAACTGTGCCCGAGCTTCCTGACATTACGGTTTATCTGGAAGCGCTTGAATCGCGCGTGTTGAACCAGCGGCTCAGCCGCATCCGAGTGGCCAGCCCGTTCCTGGTTCGCACGGCCGTGCCGCCGATCCACGCCGCAGAAGGCAGAACCGTCACCGACCTCAAACGGATCGGCAAAAGAATCGTATTCGGGCTAGAAGGGGATCTTTGGCTCGTTTTGCACCTGATGATTGCGGGGCGATTGCATTGGCGCGAACCTGGCGCCAAGCTGGCACGCAAGCTTGGGCTCGCCTCGTTCGATTTCGCGGCAGGCAGCCTGGTTCTCGCCGAAGCGGGAACGAAAAAGCGCGCCTCGTTGCACGTGGTCCAGGGGGAGCAAGCCCTATCGAACCTGAATCCGGGCGGCTTGGAAGTCCTCGGCAGTTCGGTGGAGGCTTTCGGCCGGGTCCTGTTCAGCCGCAACCACACGCTGAAACGCGCGCTTACCGATCCCACTCTCTTTAGCGGGATTGGGAACGCTTACTCGGACGAGATCCTGCACGCGGCCCGGCTGTCGCCCATAGCGCTGACCCAAAAGCTGACTGGCGCGGAAAGCCGGCGGTTGCACCAGGCTACTTTGACAACGCTAACCAAGTGGATCGAATTGCTGCGCAAACAAGCCGCAAACCAATTTCCTGAAAACGTCACGGCTTTCAGGCCGGAAATGGCGGTTCACGGAAAATATGGCAAGCCTTGCCCCGTCTGTCGACAACTGGTCCAGCGCATCCGTTACGCCGACAATGAAACCAACTATTGTCCAAGTTGCCAGACCGGCGGCAAACTCCTAGCTGACCGGGCTCTCTCTACCCTGCTGAAGAAGGATTGGCCCAAAACGCCCGAAGGTCTCGAAGAACTGCGTGCCGCCCATCGTTCAGGTCCCGACATGCCGTCCGCGTGAAAAGCGAATCCCGGCCTTGGTCTTTTTGGGGAGAGAGCCCCATGGCGACCGAGTCCAGGAGCGAGAGAAATTAAAGCGGGTGCTCTCAACAGACAGTCAACACGGCCTGCGGCGCGCGTATGAGGGTTCTGGTTTTGGACATAGGCGGTTCGCACATTAAAGCGTATGTGCCCGGGCGTCGTGATCGATTGGAAATTGAATCGGGCCGACACATGACCCCGGAGGTCATGATTCGTGCGCTCAGTGAGAAAATAGCGGGGAAGACCTACGAAGCGGTGACGCTAGGGTATCCGGGCCGTGTCGACAACAATCGCATAGAGCAGGACGCCCCAAACCTGGGGAAAGGCTGGGTCGGTTTTGATTTCCGGAAGGCATTCAGGAAACGGGTGAAAATTCTGAACGATGCCGCGCTGCAGGCTCTAGGAAGCTACCGGGGCGGCCGGATGTTGTTTCTTGGGCTCGGGACGGCGCTTGGTTCAGCTCTCATTCTCGATGGCATGTTGCATGCCCTCGAATTGGGAATGCTTCCTTACCGGCAAGGGCGCCCGTATTTCGAGTATTTGGGCAAAGCCGGCTTGCAAAGATTGGGGCACAGGTGCTGGGCACGGCACGTCCTCACGGCAGTAAGACAGTTCAGGACGGCGTTCCAGGTTGATTACCTTGTCCTGGGTGGCGGCCAGACCCAATTGATCCACAGGATGCCTCAAGGGGTGATCCGCGGCGACAACTCGAAAGCTTTGCTGGGCGGCCGCCGCGCGTGGTCTGCGACGTTCGACCGTGTGGCATAATTAAATAAGAAAGATTCGATGCGCGAAGAGCCTGAACAACAACAGCCCGGCCAGGACTACGCTGCTTTAGCCTTTGATTACGACGGCACGCTGGCATGGGACGGCGCGGTATCGTCGGCGACTATCGACGCCTTGCGGCGCTTGCGCGAGTCCGGACGCAAACTGCTCATGGTGACGGGACGCACTCTGGAAGATTTATTGCGGATTTTTCCAAGGCTGGAATTGTTCGAAAAAATTGTAGCCGAGAACGGGGCGGTGCTTTACACGAGCGCAACCGGACAACGCCGCGCGCTCGCAGCTCCGCCGCCCACGGGGTTCATTGAGTTGATGCATGCCAGGGGGGTGAGCCCGCTGGAGGCGGGAGAGGTGATTGTAGCCACCCGTGAACCAAACCAGTCTCGCGTGCTGGAGGTCATTCGTGAATTGGGGCTGGAGCTTCAGCTCATCTTCAACAAAGGCGCGGTTATGGTTCTGCCGCCGAACGTCAACAAAGCCACCGGCCTGAAGCATGCTCTTAAAGAATTGGAGCTCCTGCCTGAACAGGTGGTCGGCGTGGGTGACGCTGAAAACGATCACGCTTTTCTGGATTACTGCGGCTACTCGGTCGCTGTGGCTAATGCGCTTCCGGCGTTAAAAGAGCACGCCGCTTTTGTGACGAGCGGGCCTAATGGCATGGGAATCATCGAGCTGGCCGAACGCGTGCTGGACAAGAACCTGCCGCCCGCCCGGCGTGCCGCAACCTGGAACCGAGCCGCCTGAATCAGCTGAGCGCGTGACAAGTGTGGCGATACCAGGTGGCACAACAGGTTGAGCCGTCGGGAGCAGCTTAATGGTGATTTTGTTTCTCGAATCACGGCGCACGAGTCCGGAAGGTGTAAGGGACGGGATTCAGAGGGACACCCTCGGCGCTGCGGAAATTCCTGAACGACGGACTGTTCAGCCCAAGGTGATATTCCCAGTCGGGTTTGAGTTCGACCGGCAATACGCAAGTCTTGCGGTCGGCTGTCCAGTGCGGCCGTTGCCCTTTCGGGATAGTCGGAAAGTGCTCCCCACCGCCGGTCCAGGAGAACCCGCCCGCCATGGACATGTTGAAAGTGACATGAAGTTCCGTGAGGCTTGGGTCCACATCCCGTGCCCCGTTCCCGGGGGTAAGTTCAACAATTTCGGGTTTGACGGCCCCAAGGGCAGCTGAGAACTCAGCGGCGTCCTCCTTTTGTGGAACGAAAGCCGGCTGGGCAATAGGCTGCTCCGGCAAAGGGACGCTGCGCAGGCGGCCAAGGGCGGCCGTCAGGAGGTCATCGCGCAGGCCCTCGAACGCGCCCGGTGAAGTCTCAAAAACGAGTTGCGGCTGGAACCCGCGTTCATCCAGCGGAGTCCCGTCGGGCAAATAATCGATCCATCGCGGTACGCTCACGGTGATGTCCAGTGGCAGGTAAATGATTTTGGGGTTCCCGCTGGAGCCGCAGGTGTGGTCGCCCATAATAGTGACCTGCTGCGCACCGCTCATCATGGCAATGAAAGATTCGTTGCTGCTCATGCACTTTTGACCGATCAGCAGGACGACCGGACGATCGTACCGCCACGGTCCTTTCGGAGACACCCGCCGCTCGAGCTTGGTCGTCAAATTCGTATGGCTCGGCCCGTTGCGAAACTGGCTGAAAGCATAGACGAATTCTTTCTGAAGAAACCGACCGGCCACCTCCTCGGCCAGGTCTTCGCTGCCGCCGCCATTGAGGCGCACATCGACGACTAAACCGCGTGTGTCCCGCATCTGTTCCAACGCCTGGTGGCACAGTGCCGGGATGTTCTTATCGCTCCAGCCATAAATCGCCAGAAACCCAATTCTGTCCGGCGTAATAGCCCATTGCACCTGCCCCGCTTCGTGGAGTTGACCCAGAATGGCCGTGTGCGCACCCGGATTGGCATTGGCGCTCCGCGGCCGATTGAACACCGGCACGTCCTCCCCCGCCACCGTCAGCCAGATATGCAGGTCGCGCAGCGGTTTGAGAAGCTCCGCGCAGACGGCTGCAAACTCGTTGGTGGATCGGCTTGCCAACGCCTTGGGACGATATAGCTCCCGCAGCCGGTTCCAATCCACCTCGGGACGCAACGCGAACATGGCGTAGTCCAGGTCGAAAGCCTCCCATAATTGGTCAAAGGCTTCGGCGGTAAGAACCGGCGGCAGGCTCGAAGACGCCTGCGCATCAGCGCCAGCCGAATCGGCTGCTTGGCCGGCCGCGACAAGGGTAGCGAGTCCCAAGCCGAGGCCGACTAGGAGGAAAGGCTTCATGCTCCAGGGCGAGATTTGAGCGACGCCCACCTATTTCGTCTTAAAACGATACGAGACCGGCTCCAGCGGCACCCCGGTGGCGCTTTGAAAACCCCTGAACGAGGGGCTATTCAGACCCAGCCGATAATCCGATCCGGGTTGGAGTTGCACCGGCAGCACGCAAGTCAAATGGTCCTCCGTCCAATACGGTTTTTTGCCGGCCGGAATGTTTGGGTACTCCGGCCCGCCGCCGGTCCACGAGAAACCGTCGCCCATCGGCACGTTAAACGTGACCCGAAGTTCAGTGAGGCTGGAGTCGACGTCCTGCGCGCCGTTCCTGGGCGTCAGCGCGACAATTTGCGGGCGAGTCGCCTTGCGTTTGAGCTCAAGGCTGGCTCCTTTGGTGGTAAATTGAATGGCGGTGGGAATGACGGCCACGCCCGCAGCGCTGCGAAAATTGCGGAAGCTGGGAGCATTGATGCCAATGCGATAATAATGGGCCGCTTCCACCTTAACCGGCAGCACGCAGGTGCGCTTGTCGCGCCACTGGGGTCTTTGGTCTTCGCGCCCCGGAAATTCCGGTCCGCCGCCCGTCCAGGAGTATCCGCTCGTATCCATATCCCGGTCGAAAGTGACGGTTACTTGCTGCAGTCCCGGATCGACTTCCGTATCCCCGGTGCGCGGGGTGCTTGAGAGAATGCGCGGAGGGCCACTGGGATTGGAAGGACTCGGTTCGTCAGCACCGTTTCCGGCGGGGGGATCGGTTAGCGTCACCAGGGCCAGGCCCGCCACCGCAACCCCAGCCGCAACCGACCACTGATTCGTTCTTTTGAATTTCGCGATCATACTGATTCTCCTTTTCATCTGAGTTTTGTTTTCCAGGATTCCCACAAGGCCGGGTATCACCGCCGGCCGGTTGAAGCCCTCCAGCAATTTGATGATCGTCCGGCCATACGGACGGTTCTCCGCCTCGCGCGCCTGTTCCAACGCCAGCTCATCGCAGGCTAGTTCCCGCTCCACGCGCATGCGGCTGCACACGTACCAGGCCAAAGGATTGAACCAATGGAGCATCAGCGTCAGGGTCATGAGCCAGTTCATCGGGATATCGCGGCGCTTCACATGGCCCAATTCATGCAGAAATACGTACCGCAATTCCTCCAGCGAGAAGCTCCGTGCCAGCCCGCTCGGCATTAATAACCTCGGCCGAATGAACCCAAACAAAGAAGGGCTTGCGACCAGGTCCGTCTCGACCACCACCAACGGCGTGCGCACTCCCATCTCCTTCTTGCAGTCCTCCAGCAAACTCAACACGGCGCCATCGGTCACCAGCCTTTGGGCGCGCACTTTACGTCCCAGCCGATAATTACCGATGAGCAGGCAAAGTGGCAGCGTCAACGCGCCGGCCAACCAGGCCCAGCGCAACACCCGGCCTGCACTCACCTTTGCCATCAGACCTACTTTGGGAATGACCGACGCTGTCAGATCCGACCTCTTCGCCCCCAAGGGCCCTGTGTCCGCCGATGCGGTAGTCACCGCGGCCGGCGACTCGGACTCCAACCAACTGAACAGGCTGATCGGGCTGCGCACCGAGCAAGGCAATGCCAGCCGCAGCACGACAAGCGCCCACAGCCCGTGACGCCAGCGCGGCGTCAGTTGCCGGCGCAATAACACTTGCAGCAACCACACCAGCAGGACCATGACCGAGGCTTCCCACGAGGCCCTCCAAAGCCAGGTAAAGAACCCATTCAAAGCGTCCGCCACGGTTTGCACGATTATTCCTCCTCTTCCAGGAGTTGTTTCAGTTCACGGATTTCGGACGCGGAAAGTTTCTTGTGCTCGACGAAGTGCGCCAGCATCGGCCTGAGCGACCCGCCGAAGACCCGCTCCAGAAAGCTCTCGCTGGCGGCGTCGACGCATTGCTGTTCGGTAACCAGAGCGGAATAAACATAGGCACGACCGTCTTTGCGAAATTCCAATGCCCGCTTGTTCACCAGCCGAGTCAGGTAAGTTTTTGCCGTCTTAGGGTGCCAGCTCCGGTCACGGTGCCGAAGCGCGTCGATCAGCTGATTCGCGGAGCAGGCGCCTCTGCTCCAGATCACACGCATGATCTCCCATTCGTTCTCAGAAATCCGGGGCACGCGTTTCATTTGCCTCGGGATAGATTACGAATGTAATTCACGTATCGATTACATGGGTAATCCACAGCCAATGCTTCTCTTTTTTTGGCATAAGTTCACCCAAAATTGGCCCCAATCCCCGAAGGGCTACCCCTGACCAACATATCTGGTGCCACAAAGGCCTGGGAAATTTGAGCTTCGCGGCCACGGCCGCGCTACGCCGCATGCGGCGGCGTCCCTCCATGTCACTGCCTGCTATATCCAACTGAGCTATGGCCGTAAAGCCGTCTTATTGTATGAGAAATGAGTGTAATGAGTGTTGAACTCAATTGATAGCGCTGGTTTCCCGCAGAGGGGCAGGTTTTCATGTCATCTCATTCGCGTGAATTATTTCCTTTGTTTGTCAAGGCGATGCTCCGCGCGGGGACCCACCAAAACGTACGGTTTTCTTATTGACTTATTTAGAACGCCCTAAAAACAATGCCCCTTGTAATAACGTCCGAACAGCAAGGAAGATCTCCTAATGAAAAGAATTGGAATCATAGCCTTCGCGGTCCTCTCCACCGCATCCGTGTTCCCCCAAGGATTGGTCAATTTCGCGAATACCCAAACCACATTGGTTAGCGTAGAGCCACAAATGAGCGGACCTTTCTCCTTAATAAGCGGTCCTGCAGGGTCTTATTACTTTGAGCTGTTTTTGGGAACACCAGGAAGCTACACTGCTACCGGAGTTTACGCCACAAACACTGGTGTGGAGGGACTATTAAGTGGTGGAAGTAACGTTTCAGTGCCGGGATGGGTCCCAGGGGCTTCTCGAACATATTGGGTTGGCGGTTGGGATGCACAAATGGGACACAACTTCAACCCTTTATGGCTACAGGGCGCAGGTGGAGAATTTGGGCTTATTGGTGGCTCCGGAGTGGCTGGAAACGGAAGCTCCGTTCCCATCTTGAACCTTTTTGATGGTGGCGGTAACACCATAGCACAAGGGTTTGCATTGCAGAATCATGGTTCTCTGGTGCCTGAACCTTCTGTCGCCGCATTGGCTACTGTAGGGGCATCACTGATTTTGCTCTATCGAAGGAAGAGAACTAACCACAAAACCCTAAATGAACATCCAACATGCAGATCTAATAGTCTTCCTCAGCTTTTCATTCACAAGCCTGGGTCAGCCTTCGACCGAGATGCCCCAGGCACTACCCCCGAAACCCGCATTCTCTAGTCAGGGGCTCCCGGACCCGTCGCTCTGGCCGATTGAATGGTCCTCAAGCGGCCGAGAATTCCTGGAATGGATAACCAACAGTCAGACCGGCGAAGTCGCAACGCGCAATCACAACCTAATCGCGGTAGGAAATGGTCTCAACTTCATCAACAGCAATGGAGTCTGGCAAGCGTCTGAAAACCTCATCGAACTGACTCCTAGCGGCGGCGCAGCAGCTCTTCGGTTGCCGAATAATGTGTTCTTTGGGCCAACGCTTTCGACCACCAATGGTCTTGGACTACTCACCATGAGCAACCTAGTTTTCAACACAGCTCCGCTTGGTGTATACTTTATTTGCACGATGGCTTGGCAAGCACCGTAAGGGACCTCCTTACCATTCGTAACCGGTGGGACGGTGGGACAGGCAGGGGCGAACTTCGGGCCCGACAGAACGACAAAACGCCAAATGAAGGATCTCTGCGTCCAAAACGCCTGTTACAAGCCAGTGCTGGGCAATCGTCAACGATTACTTCAAATATAAGAAAAGATGGTAAGGATTGACAACTACCCGGATTAGTTCCATTCGATCGGTTGTAGTGGCGAAAGGCCGCTCGGATACGATGCAAATGCAAGACACGCGCACTCTTCGACCGTTATGAAACCGATCCACTCGAAAAAATCCGGCGAGCCGGCCGGCGACCCGCAAGCCCATGAGTTTTCCCGGAGGAAATTTCTTGCGGCCGGTGGTGCCGCGGCAACCGCGCTGATGGTTGTGCCGCGCCATGTGCTGGGCGGGGCTAGCTTTGTTGCGCCCAGCGAGAAGGTGCACGTGGCGTATATCGGCTGCGGCACGCAAGGGCTGCGCGAGATGCCCGCAATGCTGGCCGCGCCCGAAGTCCAGATTGTGGCCGTATGCGACCCAGTCAAAGACAGCCACAATTACGTGGACTGGTCGGCGGATGGTTTGCGCGAGGACATCGCGCAGGCGCTGAAACGGCCGGACTGGCGGAAAGACCGCCCCGGGGTGCCCGGCGGGCGCGAAGTCGCCAGGGAAATCATCCAGACGTATTACGCCAACGAGCGGAGTTCGGAAAAGTTCAACGGCTGCGCCGGGTATGCGGATTTTCGCGAGCTCCTTGAGAAGGAGACCGGGGTGGATGCGGTGAAGGTCATGACCCCGGATCACTTGCACGCAACGATTGCCGTGGCCGCGATGAAGAAAGGCAAACACGTCATGATGCACAAGCCTCTGGCCAATCGGCTGCTGGAGGCGCGGCTGGTGGTCCAGGCCGCCCGCAACACCGGGGTCGCCACTCATTTCCTTCCGGCCAGCGACGGCTCAGCCGCTCGACGGATTAAAGCCTGGATCGATGGCGGCGCGATCGGCACGCTGCGAGAAATCCATAATTGGTCGAACAGGCCAGTTTGGCCGCAATACGCGGAAATTCCCCGGGACCAACCGCCGGTCCCGCCGGACTTTGATTGGTCCCTGTGGCTGGGGCCGTCTCTGGATCGGCCTTATCATCCTCACTACACCAATGCCGTGTTTCGCGGGTGGTACGAATTTGGCGGGGGCGCGATCGCGGACATGGGCCACTACAGCCTATGGCCGATCTTTCAGCAATTCGACCTCGACTCGCCTGTGGCCGTGGAATCGCGGGCGACGCACATATGCGCAATGGAGGGAAATGTCCCGCACAAGGTGCACAACGATTATTCGTTCCCGGCCAGCTGCACCGTTCGTTTTCAGTTTGCCTCCAAGGCGCATCGGCCGGCCCTGGACATCTTTTGGTACGACGGTTCGATGAAGCCGCCGACTCCGCCCGAATTGCGGGACGCGGACCTGGAAGCCGAGGGAATGATGTTTGTGGGAGATCAAGGCAAGATCCTTGCGGGATTTTTAGGCCAGGACGCCCGGATTCTTTCGGATAAAAAAATGAAGGCGTACGGCGCCGCCAAGGAAAAAGCCGACTCAAGCTCAAAAACCAGGTCCGGAGGCGGCAGAACCGAGGCGATTTCTCTGTGGGCGCAGGCGTGCAAGGGCGGCCCGGCCACTTACGGCAGTTTCTTGCATGCGCAGCCGATCTCTGACGCAATCAACCTGGCGGCCGTGTCGCTGAGAACCGGCGGCAAACGGCTCCTGTTCGATGCCGCGACGCCAAAGATCACCAACCTGGCCCAGGCA
>DATGLT010000166.1:0-2574 GCA_035294005.1 Verrucomicrobiia bacterium | reverse complement strand
GCCGTCCGTGTTCACCTCCCCGAAGGAGAAGTGTTGCGGAAGCGGAGGCATGCTCCGTTTTTTGTTGACGACCTGATAACAGCGCGGAAGGCTGACTGCGCCACCCGTTAACGCTGACAGGTCACGGATCGCGTTCCGGGAGCCCACACTAAACCATGAACCCGCTGGCCGCAGCAACTCTGTCCCAGCCGGTTTCCCCCACCCTGCCACGAACCCGCGGCGTTGTTGGAACGCTGCTTTGGATCTTGATAGGAGCAGCGGCTTTCCACGTTTCGTACATGGCCCCAGCAACTTCGGGCTTTGTATTGGTTTACCTGTTTGCGCTGATCCAATTGGCCGAATCAGAGACATGGCGAGCAGCCTTTTATAGCGGGCTGGCGGTAGGTGTTTTGATCGCCGCGGGGAGACTCGACTTCTTTTGGCGAATTTTCGGCGCAGGCTCCATCGCGCTATGGTTGGTTTACGCGTTTTGGATTGGGCTTTTCACTGCGGTAGCGCGCCTTTATTTGCGACGCTTCCCCAAATGGATGTCCATCGGCCTGGTGGCGCTTCTTTGGTGCGCATTGGAATACTTTCGCAGCGAACTGTATTACTTGCGCTTTGCATGGCTCACACCGGGATTCGCCTTTGCGTTCAATCCGAGCTGTGCGGGCATCGGCTTCCTCGGAGTGTATGGGGTTGGTCTCGCGTTGATGTTGGTCGCGCTGGTAGCTGCTTTCGCGGCAAAACGCTCCCGGGTTTTGGCTGGAGCCGTCCTGGCAATTTGCATAGGAGCTGTACTTGCCGCGAGCGGAAGGAGTTCGTTTGTTCGGCCCAGCCAGGGCACTTCCCTTTCCGTTGTAGGAATCCAGCTTGAGTTTGCTCACGAAAAAGAAGTGCTCGCGTGGCTTAATGACGCGGTGCGAAAGCATCCCGACGCTCAACTGCTGGTGCTGAGCGAGTACGCTTTTGAGGGTCCTGTTCCCGCTGCGATCCTGGATTGGTGCCGCCGCAACCAGCGTTACCTGCTGCTCGGGGTCAAGGAAGGGGCGCCGGACAATCGCTTCTACAACACAGCGGAGATCGTTTCGCCGGCGGGCGATATCGTGTTTCGCCAGGCCAAACGTGTTCCGATCCAATTCTTTAATGACGGCCTCCCCTCGGCCGAACAGAGGGTGTGGAACTCTCCATGGGGTAAACTGGGGATCTGCATCTGCTATGACCTGAGTTACTCTCGCGTGACGGACCGTCTGATACGAATGGGCGCGCAAGCGTTGATTGTTCCTACCATGGACGTAACCGATTGGGGAAAGCGTCAGCACGAACTGCACGCTCGGGTCGGGCCGGTGCGCGCCGCGGAATATCACGTTCCCGTGTTCCGGCTGGCGAGCTCGGGAATCTCGCAAGCCATCGATGCTTCCGGCCGGATACTCGCCACCGCTCCCTTTCCGGGCCAGGGGGCTCTCATTGCCGCGCACCTTGACCTGGATCGTCGCGGCCGGCTGCCGTGGGATCGATGGCTCGCCCCAATCGCCGCTTTGCTCAACATACCGCCCATTGCCGCGCTTGCGATTCGATCGACCAGGCAGAGGCGCTCACCATTATGGAGCCTCTCCTGATTGCCCTCATCCGCCTCGCGCTGCGGATCCTCTACAGTTTCCGTTCATTCAACGAATCCGTCTTGCGAACCCCCGGACCGGTGCTTCTGCTCTCCAATCATGTTTCATGGTGGGATTGGTTGTTCATTGGATCCTGCCTCGAGCCGGATTGGCGGTTCGTCACCTCCAGCGCCACGGCGCAGCTTTCGCCCATCCATCGCTGGATCCTCGTTAATCGACGCACCTTTCCCGTCGACATGAACTCGCCCTACGCGGTCAAACACATCGCCGAGTATCTCCATAAGGGAGGCCGGCTTGTGCTCTTCCCCGAAGGACGAATGTCGACGACCGGTTCGCTGATGAAGCTGTTCGAAGGCACGGGATTCCTGGTAGGCAAGACCCACGCCAAAATCATTACTGCCTTTTTGCGCGGGGCGGGACGGCTGCCCTTCTCCCCGAATCCGAATCGCAAACAGTGGTTTCCGAGAGTTTCACTTCATTTGACCAAGGTTCTCGAGCCACCGGTGGCTCCTCACGCCGCTTCGATGGAAACTCGCCTGGCAGTTGCCGACTGGCTTCGCGACCAAATGGTCCAGCAACAATTTCAAACAGAAATGGAGTTCGGTCACCAAACTTTGCCGCGCGCCATTGAAGCCTGCGCCAGGGCTAATCGCTCACGAACTGCCATCGAGGACACATCCCAGACGCGACTCAAGTATGGAAGCATCATCACCAGGGCGGCCGTCCTCACCCGCATATGGGATCAAACCCTGGATCCTTCGCAGAAGCGCGTCGGTTTGCTGTTGCCCAACGTCAATGCATTCCCGGTGGTCTTGCTGAGCTTATGGGCGGCCGGTCGCGTGCCCGCAATTCTGAATTACTCGTCGGGGCCTGCCACGCTGGCTGCCTGTGCTCGGATTGCAGGCCTCAAGCAAGTCGTTACATCGCGAAAATTCATCGAGAAGACGCTATTGGATACAACGCCTTTGCGCACAGC
>DATGLT010000165.1:0-3743 GCA_035294005.1 Verrucomicrobiia bacterium | reverse complement strand
TACGAATGACTTCTCCATCGACCTTCACGCGACCTGCCAGAACCCATTGCTTGGCCCGCGTGCGCGGTGTATCTGGGTGCAACTCCAGCAGGAGGTCGAGTACCTGCCTGCCTTCCTGTTTATCTCTCTGGCGCATTCATCGCTAAGTTACTCCGGCGGCTTGAGTGATGCGAGCCAAGGTTCCGCTGTCATTTAATCCGCGAGCAAATCTCCCAAAACACGCCTGCCGCTGCCCCGGTTGCGAGCACGGCTGCGGGAAGCTGAAAGTCCTTCCCGTCCAGCGCCCAGCTAATGATTGCCGCCAAGGCAATCGAACCTGCCAAGGCCACCAGGAATCTCCATATTCGCGTCAGGTCTATAAAATCCAAAGGCAGATCAAACACGATGACCAGCAGCACTTCGAGAAGATCCCACATTCAGAGCCATTCTTCGTTCGCGGCGTGCCCTTCGCCACTACAAATCCTCATCCGGTTTGGAATTGGAACCATGTGAGTTGTTGACATTTCATGGTTCGGTGAGATGAGTTGAATTGCAGTAATGCAGCCTAAGTTGGCTTTCCTTCCTGAGAGCCAGCGCGGGGGACCCAGTTTCCTCGACACGTTCGAGGATGGGGCTAACGGACGACGGCAACGCCGCCCGGGGTCACTTCCAGGACCCAGCCCGACAGCTAACCTCGTCGGCGTTTGGAAGGGCGATCCTCTAGGGTCCCGCCGGTGCGGGATTCCCACGTTCTCCCAACAAAAACAATGCGCTGCGGGAGTGAGTCCCGCCGAAGCGGCGGCCAATCGCAGCCTCATCGGAGTTGTGTATGAAAACATTGGTTCTGTTGTTCAATCCAAGCCCGATTCAAATCGGGGTGGGGATCCTGGTCGTGCTAATCCTGATTCCTCTGGTTCCGTTTCTGACGGGAGCGGTGTTGATTCGGGAGCGGCAGGTGGGCGTCGTCGTGAAAAAGTTCGGCGGCGGCGCGCTGCCGCCGGGTCGCTTAATCGCCCTGAACGGCGAGGCCGGTTACCAGGCCGATACCCTGGCCCCGGGGCTTCACTTCGGGTACTTCCGTTGGCAGTACCGGATTTTGAAGGTCAACGTCACGGTTGTACCCCAGGGCGAGATCGCTCTGGTGGTCGCCGCAGACGGCTCACCGATTCCGGCCGAGCGCATCCTGGGAAAGATTGTCGATTGCGACAATTTCCAGGACGCGCGCAAATTCCTGGCGAATGGCGGGGAGAAAGGCCGCCAGTTGGGGATTCTGACCGCGGGGACGTACCGCATCAACCTGGCGCTGTTTAGTGTGATCACCTCAGCGACCGCGGTGGAACACGACATGACCGCGGCGCAATTGCACCTGCATCGTGTCGAGCCCGACATGGTCGGGATTGTGACGACCTTGGACGGTCGGCCGATTGAAGCCGGTGAGATTGCCGGCCCGGTTATCCCGGGGCACGACAATTTCCAGAACGCGCAGGCGTTTCTCGACGGCAAAGGCCGGCGCGGATTGCAGGAGCAAATCCTGCTGTCCGGCACGTGGAACCTGAACCCCTGGTTTGCCCAGGTCGAACAGGTGCCTATGGTGCAGATTCCGATTGGGTATGTCGGAGTGGTCATATCGTATGTGGGCCAGGCGCACGTGGACGTGAGCGGCGTCGAGTTCAAGCACGGCGACCTGGTCGAATCCGGCCATAAAGGCGTCTGGGTGACTCCGTTGTATCCGGGCAAGCACCCGCTCAACACGAGCGTTATGAAAGTCGAATTGGTGCCCACCACCAACATTGTGTTGAACTGGGCGACCCGAACCGAAGCGCACCGTTATGATGAGAAGCTCTCGTCCATTACCGTCCGATCGAGGGACGGGTTTGCTTTCAGCCTGGACGTGGCGCAGATCATTCACGTGGGCGCGTTGGATGCCCCGAAAGTGATCTCGCGGGTCGGTTCGATGCAAAACCTGGTCGATCATGTCTTGCAGCCGATTGTGGGAAATTATTTCCGCAACTCGGCCCAGGATTACACGGTGCTGGATTTTCTGAGCGCCCGCAGCCAGCGCCAGGACGACGCGGCCAAGCACATCCGGGCTGCCCTGGCCGCCTACGACGTGCAGGCGATTGATACGCTGATTGGCGACATCAATCCGCCCGCGCAACTGATGCAAACGCAGACGGAACGCAAAATCGCCGAAGAACAGCGCAAGACTTATGAAATGCAGGAAGCCGCGCAGAAACAACGGCAACAACTCGTGCGCCAGACCTCCCTGGCAGACATCCAGCAACAGGTCGTCGGCGCGGAGCAGGGCGTGCTCATCGCCGAACTGCAGGCCAATGCGCAAGTCAAACAGGCGACCGGCGAAGCCGAGGGCACCCGTTTGCGCGCTCATGGCGAAGCCGAAGCCATACGGGCGACCGGCTCAGCCAAAGCCGAGGCTTATCGGGCAGGCGTCGAAGCACTGGGCGCCCAGCCTTACACCGTGATGCAACTGATGCAAATCGTCGGCGAGCGCAACGTGCGAATCGTGCCGGACGTTGCAGTCAGCGGCACCAACGCCAACCCCGGGCTCGTGGATGGCTTGCTGGGCCTGATGGTCCGCAACCAAACCAACGGGCATCAAAGTGCGAAGTCTTAGTCAAAACCACCCGGCGCGCCGGTTTCCCCCGCGCGCCGGTCTTCTCCAAAATTTCCACTCTTCAGAACCGGTACCCCAGGATCAACTTCACCAGCAATCCGTCCGTGCTGCCCGTTAGTCCAAACCCGACTCCAAAGTTAAATTCCCAATCCGGCGAGAGGTTCAAATCGATGGTCGGGAAAATCTGCTGCTGCTGCTCCGACCAGTTGCTGAATCTTCCGACAGGTCCCAGCGAGCCGTAATACTCCGCGCCGACGGCCACTGCTTTGGTTAAGTCAAAGCTGATCTTTGCGCTGGGCGCAAAACCCCAACCCTGGCTCGAACCGGCCCCCTTGATGGACTTCTCCACGGCCGGATTGATCGCGAAATACCAGCGGCCCCACTGTTTGTCCACAATTGGGCGCAGTTCCCAGTTCCACGTGTCTTCAGAGAACAACCGACGCTGGTAGCCCACCTCAGTGGACAGGCTCACCCCGACCGGCCAATGCCATTCGACGGGCACCGCCACTCGAGGCCGTATGTGGTCGCCAACCCACTCCCAACCTCTTCCTGGTTGAATACTGGAGAACACGTAGAACCCGGTTTCAAACCAGGGCGTGAATCCGTGAGTGATTTCCAGCGTCTCGTGCAGCGCATGAAAAGACGGGAGCACGCCATTGATTTGTTCGCGCTGACCTTGAACTGCGAAATTGCTATGAACCTCCAACATGGTCTTGCCGGGCGCCATCGTTTCACTTCCGTAAACCTGAATTTCGTAGTTGTCCTGCGCGCGTACGGCCATGTGAAAAACCAGCAGCGTCGCTGAACAAACGCTAGCTGCGATGAACCTGAAGCTTCCAAAACGTTCCATGCGCCTCTCTTTCAATGTTCCAGGTACTTCGCGCGCGCCTCGGTCCATGCTGATTTTACTGTGGTGGAATATCTTTGCGGGAGATCGTTTCCTTTACCATTTCCTCCCAGTGCGGTTTTAGGAACGGAGGGGCTTCGATGCTATCCCGGACGTAACCGCGGTCGGCGCGATCCAGGTCCAGCGTGGCGGTGATCATTTCCTCCTGGTACCACCCGGCCTCGGCCAACGGCATCCCCGAAGGTTCGCGGATAAACGACATGCCGCTGGAACTTTGTTTGC
>DATGLT010000164.1:0-9185 GCA_035294005.1 Verrucomicrobiia bacterium | reverse complement strand
GTATACGAGCATCGGAGGACTTGGCACCGCCAACAGCTACAATGACGGCGTCACGACCGACATCGTCAAGAACGACGTCAAGGCCGTGTTCACGCTCATGTTCGGAAGTTGGCTCGGCGACTGGGACTCCGAGGATGACCTTCAACGTTCAATTCTGGCAACGCCCAGCTACGGGCTGACCTGCGCCTGGTCCGGGCGGCCGCACTGGTTTCTCCAGCACATGGCCCTGGGATTACCGATTGGCTTTAGCGCGCGCCTCACGCAAAACAACGGCCGCGACGGGCTTTATCACAACCAAATGAACAACGGCGCCGGCCAGATCCATATTGCCCTGATGGGCGATCCCACGCTCCGAATGCATGTTGTGGCCCCGCCGGAGGATGTCTTAGCCCATTACCACGATTCCCGCGTCGAGCTGGCCTGGAACGCCTCCGAAGATTGCGTTCAGGGGTATCATGTTTACCGGGCCGCACAGGCCCAGGGACCTTTCAAACGAGTCACAGACGCCCCAATCAACAACACGACGTTTTCCGACCCGCATCCTGGAAAAAATCCCACCTACATGGTGCGCGCTCTGAAGCTTGAAACTTCAGCCAGCGGCACCTACTACAACCTCAGCCAGGGCGCTTTTGTGACGCCGGTCGTTCCCGAACTGCAGCCTTCGCTGGCCCGCCTGGACCGGGCCAAAGACCCCGAGCCAAAAATCGAGCGAACGTCTCTGCCCGCGACGGCGCACCAATCCGGTCCTGAAATTCAAACACCCTGAGGCAAGGGCCCGGTTCTAACCAGCTTCGAAGTCATCTTATTTCTTTCCAAAAGGCGCCCCTCAGTTACAGTCGGTTCATGGCGTTATTTCCAATCGGTTCATGAGCAGATCTGACTATGCAGAACGGCTGGCCGTGTGCAGTTGGTCGTTGCAGCCCGCCCACCCCGCGGAGCTGGCAGCCCGGCTCAAACAAACGGGCCTGCGCCGCGTGCAACTTGCCCTGGACCCGTTGCGCCAGGCTCCCGCCACCTGGAGTAGTGCGGCTGAAGTTCTGAAATCGCACCAAATTGACATCGTTTCAGGCATGTTTGGGTGCGTTGGAGAAGACTATTCAACGCTGGAATCGATTCGATTAACCGGCGGCATCGCGCCCGATGCGACCTGGGAAGAGAATTGGAAAAATATCCAGGAGACCGCAGCCATTGCGCAAAGCCTCCATTTAAAACTGGTGACATTCCACGCCGGGTTTCTGCCTCACGACCAAACCGACCACCACTTCGCAACCATGGTGAGGCGGCTGCAGGAAGTTGCCGACATCTTTGAAAGGGCAGGCATTGTGGTGGGACTCGAGACCGGGCAGGAAACAGCGCCGGCGCTGGCTCAACTGCTGCAGGCTCTGAAGCGGCCCAACATGGGCGTGAACTTTGACCCGGCCAACATGATTCTTTATGGAAAAGGCGACCCGATCGAGGCGCTGCACGTGCTGGCGAAGTGGATCCGGCAGGTTCACATGAAAGATGCGGTTCCGGCGAAAACCAGGGGTACCTGGGGCGAGGAAGTCCCCGCCGGATCGGGGAAAGTGGATTGGAAAAAATTCTTTTCTACACTGAGCGAGTTGAATTTTCGCGGCCCAATTGTCATTGAACGAGAGGCAGGAAAAAACCGTGTTGAGGACATCCGCACAGCGAAGGCCGTCGCGGAGCGAACGTTTGCGCAGTAACGAAATATGGACTCAAACCAGGAGGGTGGCCGAAAAGTGAATGTTGCGGTGGTGGGCCTGGGCTTTATGGGGGTGACCCACCTGCGAGCGTACCAGCAAGCCGCTGCGGCGCGCATTGTAGCCGTGTGCGACGCGGTGCGGCTGCCGGTCAATGGCGTTCTGCAGGGCGTCGCCGGCAATATCAAGAAATCCGACGACATTGATCTGGGACCCCAGGTCAAAGTGTTTCGCAAGCTCGAGGAGGTTCTCGCGGATTCCGAAGTGGAGGTCGTCGACTTGTGCACCCCTACTCCGCTGCACCCCGAGCAGGCGATTGCCGCGTTGAAGGCCGGCAAGCATGTGCTTTGCGAAAAACCCATTGCGCGGACGTCGGCATTGGCCCGGGAAATCCTCCGGGCTGAAGAGGCGTCGGGTCGATTTTTGATGCCAGCCATGTGCATGAGGTTCTGGCCCGGCTGGAGCTGGTTGCAAACGGCTTTTCAAGAAAAGCGCTACGGCAAAGTTCTGGCAGCGCATTTTCGCCGGCTCTCCGAAATGCCCGGCTGGAGCAAGCAGGGCACTTACTCGGCGGGTTCGGACCTCGGAGGCGCGCTGTTCGACCTGCATATCCATGACACGGATTTTGTGCAATTCCTCTTCGGCCGGCCGGCGCGGGTTTTCACGACAGGGGTAACGGCATCAGGCGGCTCGATTAATCACGTGGTGACTCAATACGTTTACCCCGGCGGACCGGCCGTGTGCGCCGAGGGAGGCTGGTTGCTGACACAGGGATTTAACATGGGCTACACGATCCATTGCGAGAAGGCGACGCTCGATTTCGATTTGGCGCGCGGCGCTGACGCCCTGCGCATAATCGAAGCGGGCAAACCATCGCAATTTGTTCCCACGGACGGCCCGGACGGCTACGGCGCTGAGATACAATACCTGGTGCAATGTGCGCATGCGGGGAAACGTCCGTCGGTCGTCACCGCGCGGGATGGAGTCAGCGCGCTGGAGATTTGCGAAGCCGAAGAAAAATCGCTCAAGACCGGAACCGTCGTGGATTTGTGAGGGCTCGGCGGTTTGACAAGCCGCGAGGATTCCTTAATGTGGTCGCTGCAGTTTAATTAACCTTTCGAATCGATAACTTATGGCAGTCAAAGGCGCAGAAAAACCAACAGAAAAGACTCCGGAACGCAATGGCGATCCAAAAGCCGCGGAAGCAGCCAAGGTCGCAGCCGCGCGCATGCGTGAATTGGACGCCGCGATTTCAACGATTACCAAGACGTACGGCGAAGGCAGCATCATGCGTCTGGGCGACGCCCATGCACTAAAGCAGATCGAAGTGATCCCCACCGGGGCGCTTGCCGTCGATCTAGCGCTCGGAGTGGGCGGGTTGCCCCGCGGCCGCGTGGTTGAGATTTTCGGGCCGGAGTCCTCCGGCAAAACGACGCTCATGCTGCACGTGATTGCGAACGCCCAAAAAGCGGGCGGACTGGCGGCGTTCATAGACGCCGAACACGCGCTGGACCCCGCCTACGCGAAAAAGCTCGGAGTCAATTTAACCGATTTGCTTGTGTCGCAGCCCGACAGCGGCGAAGAGGCGCTCTCGATTTGCGAAACACTCGCCCGTTCCAATGCACTGGACGTAATCGTCATCGATTCCGTGGCGGCGCTGGTTCCCAAGGCCGAACTGGAAGGCGAGATGGGGATGGCGACCATGGGCATGCAAGCGCGGCTGATGAGCCAGGCACTGAGAAAGCTCACGGCCGTGCTCTCCCGGGCAAAGACAACCTGCGTTTTCACCAACCAGATGCGCGAGAAAGTCGGAGTGATGTTTGGAAACCCGGAAACCACGCCGGGCGGCAAAGCACTGAAATTTTATGCCAGCGTGCGAATTGATATCCGGCGGAAGGATACAATCAAGGACGCCGCCGGCAACGCCATCGGCAACCACGTGAAAGTCAAAATCGTCAAAAACAAAGTCGCCCCGCCGTTTGCCGAAGCCGAGTTCGACATTATCTACAATCACGGGATCAACAAGGAAGGCAGCATCCTGGACGTAGGGATTGAAACGGGGGTTATCGATAAAAAAGGCGCCTGGCTGCAATTCGAAGGCGAACTGATCGGGCAGGGCAAGGAATCCGCCCAAAAGGCGCTGACCGAGAAGCCGGAATTGGGCGGTAAAATAATCCAATCGATCCTCGCAAAACGGGCTGTTCCAGTGCTCGCCTGAGGGCGGATTTTTGATAATTATTTGCTTGCATAAATCGACACAAAGGGGATAGTGGGAGTATATTAGAGATGGTAGCCGCTGCGCCTGTATGTTTAGCAAACGAGTGCATGAATAAGTCTAAACCGTCGAGGGTGTCTTGAGTCGCCCTTTTCCTCCACGTAATTCTTCTCCTTCCGGTCCGTTTGTCAGGGTAAACGGTAAGATCCGTGCCCGCGAAGTGCGGGTAATTGGTGTGGACGGGAAGCAACTTGGTGTTTTGTCCCTGGGAGACGCTTTAACCATGGCGCGCAACAATGGCGTGGACCTGGTTGAAATCGCGCCGAACGCGACGCCCCCAGTTTGCCGGCTCGTGGATTTCGGCAAGTTCCGATACGAGCAAGCCAAGCGGGACAAGGAATCCAAAAAGCATCAGCACGCCAACAAGGTTAAGGAAGTCCAACTTAGCCCAAAGATCGACCCCCATGACCTTGGGGTGAAGGTCGGCCATGCGGTCGACTTCCTTTGCGAGGACATGAAGGTGAAGGTCACCTTGAAGTTCCGCGGCAGGGAAAATGCCCACACCGAGTTTGGCTTTCAAGTCATTGAGAAATTCCTGGCCGACATAGCCTCGTACGGCCATCCTGATTTTCCTCCCAAGCTGGCCGGTCGCGCCATCAATGTCATGATCAGCCCATTGCCGCGCAATAAGCGCGCCAAGCATCCAGGCCAGGTCGAGGGCGGCGCATCACCGGAGACCACGCCTGTAAACACCGAAAACAATCATCGCCCCGGCACCGTTCCCATTGAACGGCCGGCAAAGCAGGACGGGGAAAAACAGAACGGCGGGTTCAGCAATAACCCTTTTGCGCAGTTGGAAGTGAAGCGCTGAAGAAATTCACGCCTCCGTCACCGCGGTCCAAACGGTCGGGCTAAATTTCGCCCGGAACTTTTCTCTCAGATCCTCGGCGGCATTCACCGTCGAGGTAACCGCAAACGTCGTGGAACCGCTGCCGGACATCAATGTGCCCGTCGCGCCGTTCTCGCGAAAAAAATCCTGGAAAATCGCCAGCAATGGATATTTTTCGAGCGCGGGCGCTTCAAGAGAATTGTAGAATTCCGATGCTGCGGCCTCAAGATTCGATTGGTGCAGTAAAGCGGCCAGCTTCCGGGCGCGCCCCGGTTTTCCATTTAAAGCCTCGGGGTATCGTTGGAGCTGCTGATACGCCCAAGCTGTGGAAATGCCGAAGCCGGGGTGCACCAGCAGGAATGCGGCCCCTTTAAGAGCCGCAAACGGTCCAAGCGACTCGATCCGTTCACCGCGGCCGCTGGCAAGCGCTGGATTGCCTTGAAGAAAAAAGGGCACGTCGGAACCGAGGGTACAGGCCAAACGAAACAAGGTCTCCCCCGCCAGGGGCATCCCAAAAAGCTCATTCAAAGCGAGCAACGTCGTGGCTGCATTTCCGCTGCCTCCGCCCAAACCAGCAGCGAGCGGAATGTGCTTTTCAAGGTGAATCCTTACACCACGCCCTAACCCACTAGTTTCCAAAAAGGCTTTGGCGGCCCGATAAACGAGGTTTTGGTTGTCGACAGGCAGGCCAGGTTCGCTGCAGGTGAGCTCGATACCACCGCCGCTCGTCTTGAACGTCAGTTCGTCAAAAAGGCGGACCGGGTGCATCAACGTTTCGAGCTCGTGAAATCCGTCGGAACGCTTTCCCAGGATGTTCAGCAGCAGATTAACCTTGCAGGGTGACCGTTTGAGCAGGCTCATTCGGCAGCCGTATTAGCGGGTATTAAGGCCGGTAGCAAGCGGACGAAAAAAGCGTCTAGCCAAAAAAAAAGCGCCGGCGAAGATCGCGGGCGCTTTGTTTAAATATTTGTCGCTTAGTGGGTGTCGAAAATGCGGAATCGGCTGCCAGGCATGAACGGCATCACGTCGCCGCCGCTGAACCCGAGATTGGTGTCCGTTGCAAAGGTTGAATCCTCAACCAGGTTCGGAGTGTAGTTGTCCGGATAAACCGGGTTCGGCGACAAGTAATCCGTCCAGACCGGGTCGTAAGGAGGAATGGGCGCAGTCACGACTTCGTAGATTCCGACGCCAGTGCGAGCGAGCGTTTTGTTGAGCCCACGCATAAACCCGACTCCGTATGAGGTATCCGGGGAGTCGAAAAGGGCTGTCTGTTCAAGGGATCGGCGCATTTCGCCCATCCGGAGAGGTTCAGCAAGGTTGGTCATCCCGCGGCCGAACTTTCTTTCAGTATTGGCGCAGCCGCAGGCCATTGCGCCCACAAGAGCCACGGCACCGAGCAGGGAAACTGTTTTAAGCATAACAACTAGGTTGGTTCTAACGCTCTGTTAGTTTTTCTACGCAAAACAGTAGCTCCGGTCTGAGCAGCTTGTAAAGTGATTTTCTCGAAAAAAGGGCCGCCCTGCCCCGCCGTTCCGGCTGACGGGCCGGATAGGCAGGCCCAGATTAACTCGGCATTGGCGCGATGGTTCCGGTCACCGGCCGGTCGGCAGCAACAGGTTATTGTACACTTCAACCACGCCCGGCGTTGAAGCGGCAATTTCCCCGGCCCGGTTTCTTGCCGTCTGGTTGTCCACGAACCCGCTCAGTTGAACGACACCGCGCAACGATTGCACCTCAATTTCTGTGGCCTTCGTGGCTGGATCACCGTACAGGCGAGTCTTGATCCGCGCTGCGATTTCTTTGTCTTTGGCGTACTGCCCCGCCGTTTCCCGATGACTGGTCACAGCGCAACCAGTTGTAAAGGCCACAGGGGCAATGGCCACTGCTGACAACACCATCAGATAAGCAATTTGTTTTTTCATTTGTTCAAACCTCCTTGGCCCCAAAGGTACGGTGCTCATGCTGAGTGGGCGATGGGGTTTTATTCTCCAATCTGCCATGGCGGACCTAAGGCCGTTCAAACCTTTTCGCTCAAATCGGGCCGCGCGCAAGGTCGCGCTAGGAAAGCAGAAATTGAGACGCTAGACTCCGCGCCAACATGTCGCAGATGCTGAAGTCCTCGGGCGCAATGGCTCTCGCTACCTTGAGCAGCCGTATCCTCGGAATGGTCCGGGAAATGGTCTATGCCAATTTCATGGGGACGACCTGGGTGGCGAGCGCGTTTATTATGGCGTTCCAGGTGCCCAACTTGTTCCGGCGGCTTCTTGGAGAAGGGGCGTTGACGGCGGCGTTCATTCCCATTTTCAAAAAAAAGGAAGTAAGCGACGGCGAAGCCGAGATGTGGCGATCGGCCAACGCCGTGATCTCGGGACTGGCGGCGGCTGCGGCCGCAGTAACCCTCCTTGTCGCGGTTGGGATCACCATCACCCTGGCCATTGGCGTCCGGAACGCCGAGACCCAGCTGATGCTGCGCCTGCTGCGGCTCATGTTTCCTTACATGATCCTGGTGTGCGTCGCGGCGGTGCTTATAGGAATGGCGAATGCCCGCGGCCATTTCTTTGTGCCGGCCCTGGGCGCCGTCATTCTCAATGTGATCATGATTAGCAGTGTGTTGTTCCTGGCGCCGCGAATGGGGCCGAACCTGCAAACACAGATTTTCGGCCTGGCCATCGGCGTGCTGGTTGCCGGCCTGGCCCAGGCGGTGTTTCAGCTGCCGAGCCTATCGCGGGAAGGATACCGGTATCATTGGGTTGAGCCCTGGAGGGACCCCACTGTCATCGAGGTCGTGCGCAAAATGCTGCCAGGATCGATCGGCGTTGCGGCGTTCCAGATTAATGTGCTCATAACCCAGCTGTTTTCTTTTTGGTTCGAGCCAAGCATCGTCTCGACCTTCAACTATTCCGTCCGCCTCATGGAATTGCCCCAGGGAATGTTCGGCATTTCGCTTGCCACCTATTTGCTTCCAACCCTGGCGGGCCTTGCGGCGCAAAAGAAGTTTCCTGAATTTCGCCAGACGCTGTCTCAGGGAATCGGGCACCTGGCGTTTGCCAACCTGCTGGCCGCCGCGATCTCGCTGACCCTCGCCGAGCCCATCGTGCGACTCCTCTTCGAGCACGGCAAGTTCGGGCCCGGTTCAACTCACCGGGTAGCGCTGGCATTAAGCTGCCTTGCGCCGGGACTGTTGATGTTTTCCATGAACAACATCCTGGCCCGGGCGTTCTTCGCCCTCAATGACATTAAGACGCCGATGAAGATCAGCGTCTTTTGCCTCGCTCTAAACCTGGTATTTGCGTTTTGGCTGGTAAAGCGATTAGAGCACGAGCACCTGGGCGGCGAAGTGGGATTGGCCACCGCGAACACCCTCAGCGCCTGCTTCAACATGACCCTTCTGCTGCATACCCTGCGCCGGAAACTGGGCCGGCTCGACATGGCCGAGTTGAAGGCGATTCTCCTGGTGCTCATTCCCAACGCCCTCCTGGCAGGTGTCGTGGCCGGGTTGGGAAGTTTTATTTGGGAACGGACGGTCGGGCACGCGGGCTTGCCCGCAAAAATCGGCGGGGTCTTTGTCCCCGGCGGCCTGGCCTGCGCCGTGTATTGGCTGGTCGCCTTCTGGATGCGCGTTCCGGCCGCGCGCGAATTGCTGGCTTTGCTGGCCAAAAAGGGACGCGGGCGGGCTGGTTAGCAACCGGCCATCCGCCTAAAGCAAGGCAAGGATAACAAGTCCGAACGCTACGGCCACGGTCACTTTTAAGAGAAAAATCATCGTCGTAACGCTCCCGGCAAAAGCACTCCTGCAATCGCGCCGCGTTCCCTTATTTGTTCTTCCTGCTGTTCCCGGGAACGCGCCGCCAGGATGCTCGATCGGCCTAGGTATCCCACAATGCGCAGCGGGTCCTCACGTTGGACCACTGGGAGACGCCCGACGTCATGTTTGAGCATTTTCTCCAATGCGTCCCGCAAGGGCTCGTCGGGAAAGGTCACCACTGGGTCGCGTTTGCCCGCATCGAGAACGGTCATGTCTCCCTTGCTGTCCTGGCGCAACGCTCTCACGACATCGCCGCGGGTGATGATACCGGCCAATCGCCCTTCCGAGTCGATGACCAGGGTGCCTTGTCGCCGGCAAAATACCGGGTCGCCTTTGGCGATGAGGTCGGACAATCGGGACACCTTCGTTTCGGCGGCAAGGGTCGGCGGGTCAGTGTCCATGACATCACGCACACGCATCAATTCAAACACGTCGACACTGTATTCACGCGCGATATGCTGGCCGCGCCGGGCAAGTTTCTCGGTCAAAATCGATCGCCGCATCAGGAGCACCGTCACCAGCAGCCCCCCCACGCAACCGACAAGCAACGCGGGCAACGCCTCCAGGTCGTGG
>DATGLT010000163.1:0-50422 GCA_035294005.1 Verrucomicrobiia bacterium | reverse complement strand
TCCGCCTGGCACGCCGCGGCCACGAGGGCGCCCAGGCGCACCGCTCGATCGGCCGGCTCAGATCCATCGCTGCAAACGAGAATTTTCATGAGCGTTACTTCAGTGGCCGCCCGGTCAGCAGGCTGTGCAGCATCAAACCCGCTCCGATGAGCGGCAGAGGGATGAATGCCAGCCGCAACCGGACCCCGCCAAAATACTGCGTCAAAGTGGCCCCGAGTTGCGCGCCGATGGCGGCCCCGGTGTGCATCACAAGCGCAATGAGGATATCGACGTTTCCTTTGAGAGCGTGGGTGACTGTGCCGTAGCTGGCCGAAATAATGATCTCGAACAAGTCGGTTCCGACAGCGATGTGCGTGGGTATGCCCAGGAGATAAATGAGGCAGGGCATCCGAATGTACCCCGCACCGCCGCCCAGAAACCCGCTGAAAAAGCCGCCCACGAACGCGACGACCACGATCGCCCAGACCGAAATCCTTGCGATGCCCGACACCGGCAGGCTGACGTGCGGGGGAATGCTGATGCGATGAACAGCGCGCGAGATGAATGCCATGGTCGAATGATCCCGTTTAGAAACGTGCTCGCCGGGGCGCCGGGCCTGAGTAACCCGGTCTCGCTTCTGTTTTCGCAAGGTGCTAATACCTTCCCACGCCATGAATCCCGCAATTCCCAGCAGGACCACAATGAATGTCGGCCCGACCACCCAATCGATCCGGGCCTTGCCCTTGAGCCATTGAATGAGCTGCGCACCGGTCTCCACGCCGACAATCGTCCCGGCAACCATGATCGCGCCCAGCTTCACATCGATGTTTCCCAGCGCCCGATGCTTCCGAGCCGCAACGATTGATTTGCCAACGATGTGCGCGAGGTCGGTTCCAACCACAAAGTTCATCTGAACGCCGGCGGCAAACAGGGCCGGCCCCGCCAGGAAACTGCCGCCGACCCCAAAAAAGCCGCCGAGCAGCCCAACCACGAAACCGACACCGATGAGGTAAATCGGTGAAATCGTTACGCCGGCGATTGGAAAAATCATTCGACCTCCGACCGGGGTTTGACCCACGCGATAAACTGCCGGGTTATCACCTCCAGGAGCAAACCCTGCCCAACGATCAGCGCCAGCGCCAAAGCTGCATAAAGCTTTCTGTTCTGGACGTAGAAATTCTTTAATGGGGTTCCCAGGAAGTGGAGGACCAGGAAGTAATAAACCGCCACCAGGATCGCGTAAACCAGCAACTCCAGCACGAACGCTTTGAGCCAGGATTTGAGCTCACGCTTCATGAGCGCGATGTCCGCGTACGAGGTATAGACGTTCTAAAGGCATCTTTGGACCTCCGCGACTTTACTTTTAAGCGCGGGTTGGCCTAGTCGGTCCTCACCCCATACGAGGGGTTGGATTCCCCCTGTCACCGCGCCGGCGGCGGTGCTTTCGCGAGCAATTGTTCGAGCTCAGCGAGCCCGGCAGGTGAACCGATTTCGTAAAAGCGCTCACGAACTTCAAACCCGGCCAACTGGCCTGAGGCGACCAGGCTTTGCATCACGTCCGCGAGGTCGAACGCGGCGCCGGGTGGCCGCTCCTGGAACACGGATGCGCGAAACAGGCTTAGCCCGTAATCGATATAACGCATTTCGGGCACTCGTCTCTTCTTGTCGTAAACGACGATGCGCCCGTTCTCGAAAACAACGTTGCTCGTATCGTACTGCCCTTCGTTGCGGTAGACCGTCATCAAACCGTTCCGGCCGGAATTTTCAAAAAAATCGGCGATCGGACCAAATGGTACCGTGAGGTACGAATCGCCATACAACACGAAGAAGCGGTTTCCGAGCAACGGCAAGGCCTGCCGAATGGCGCCCCCGGTGCCAAGCAGTCTTGGGCCATCGAACGAGTACTCCAACCGGACGCCGTGAGCTTCACCGTCGCCGAATTCGCTTTGCACCATTTCACCGAGGTGACCGACGCAGAGCACCACCTTGCGAATTCCCTGCGCCCTCAGCAACTCCAACTGATGCGCGAGAAACGGTTTGCCGGCAACAGGCAGCAACACCTTTGGCACTTTCTCGGTTAGCGGGCGCAAACGAGTTGCCAAACCGCCGGCCAGAATCGCTACTGGAATATCGGGCCCGGGCATAGAGGGGCGTATTTCAACCCAAATCGTGCAGATTTAAGGCGGCAAAGTTACAGGGTTACAAGCTTCGTTCCTTCGAAGTCGAATCGGAACCGCACTTCCTGCAGGCCGGCTTGCCGCATCGTGTGTCGTAACCGAGTACGGTCCCCCGCATAAAACATGAGAAATCCACCCCCGCCCGCGCCGATCAATTTGCCGCCAAGAGCTCCGTTAGCCATCGCAAGGTCGTACCACTGGTTGATGTGCTGGTTGGACATGTTGCCGGATCGCTGCTTTTTGCGCTGCCAATGCACGTCCATTAATCGCGCGAACTCGTTGAGTTCTCCGCTCTCGAGGGCTTGCTGACTTTTGAGTCCCAGGTCCTTCACGAAATGGAGGTTCTCCAGCATCGCGGGATCGGATGTTTTACTCTTTTGGTCCTGCTCCTTGAGGATGGCTGAGGCCGACCTCGAGTATCCCGTAAAGAACAGCAGGAGATTGTCTTCCAGGTTGAACCGCGTCTCCTCAGAAATTCGTAACGGCCACGCTTGCACCTTGCCGCCGGGTAAAAATTTGAAACAGGTAATTCCGCCATACGCCGCTATGTATTGATCCTGCTTTCCAATGGGCTCCTTTAAGCGTCCCAGTTCAATTTCACAGGCTTGCTCGGCAAGTTCGTCCGGATGGACCAGGCTTTTGCGATGGGCGTGCAGCGCTTTGAGCAGCCCCGTTGTAAAGCTGCCGGATGAGCCCAACCCCGTTCCCGCCGGGATGTCCGCCATTGAGGTCAATTCCAGCGATTTCCCTGATAACCCCAGCATGGCGAACGCTTCGCGGATGATCGGATGCTCCAGTTGAGAGGCATCCGCAACCCGCTCCAGCTTCGAGTATTTGACGATCAATTCCGGGACGAATGTCTCATGGATTGTAATGTAGACGTATTTGTCAATCGCCGCGGCGATCAGAAAACCGGTATGCTGTTCGTAATACGAAGGCAAGTCCGTGCCGCCGCCGCCCAGACTGATGCGTAATGGGGATCGCGCAATAATCACGGGCTAAGAAAAGCGCAAAAAAACACAAGCGGAAAGCGAAAAGCGGGAAACCGAAAACGGGACGGCTAGTGAGACTTGATTTCCAAGGGCACCTCTTTGTGCTTCACGCGTGGAATACAGCAAATTCCTTTTTAGTTCCGTTTTCCGCCTTCCGTTTTTCCATACATTTTTTCAACAACCCGCATCACGGCTTTCGCCTCTCTCAAGCCCGGCACCGGCACGCGGCCATTCCGGATGTCTTCGATAAACTCTTGCATCTCCAATTTCCAGGACTCATCTCCTCTGGGGAATTCGAAAATGGTGGTCTCAGGCGGACCCATCTGCGGCAGCATCTTGTAGTAATATAACCGCTCGATCCCGTAACTGCCGCCCAACCCTTCCCAATGGAGCTTGCCGTTGCGGCCATAGATTTCCAGGCTGAACATGTTCTTCCATTCCGTGCAACTCACATGCAGCCAGGCTGTTTTCCCCTCTCCGTTCCGAAGGCTCAGGAACGCATTATCCTCCACGGGCATGTTCCAAAAATAAGTGCCGGTGTGGCCTTCAACGGAATCGAAGTCGCCGAGGAAAATCCCGGCCAGGTCAATTAGATGAACACCCTGGTCGATCAATTCGCCGCCACCGGAGATCCTGGGGTCGGCGCGCCACTCTTTTTCGTAACCGATCCGGCCTCCTTGTCCATAGCGTCCTCGGACAAACATGATTGGCCCCAGCGCGCCGGAATTCCAAATCTCCATCGCTTTAAGGCAGGCGGGATGGTACCGGTGGTTATAGGCCGCTCGCACCAGCACGTTCTTTTGCTTCGAGAGCGTTTCCAGGCGATTGACTTCGTCCAGGGAAATGCCGACAGGCTTTTCCACCAGGACGTGTTTTCCCGCGGCGATCGCCTGAGCCGCGACAGGAGCAAGTGACGCGTTTACTGTGGCAACCACAACGAGGTTCGTCCCCGGAACCCCAAGCGCCTGCTCAACGGAATGGGTCGCCTGACACCCTGGACTTTGCGATGCAAGCTTTCGCGCGCGCTCTATGTCCAGGTCGCATGCCACCCGCACCGTGCCCGGAGGCAGACTGCTCAACCGCTTTTGCCCAATCAATCCGCACCCGATCAGAACCACTCCCACATCATTCATATCGTTCATAGGCGGGCGTTAAGAAAATTTTTTGCCTCGGTCCTCGGGCACGATTCGGCGCAGACAGTAAATGTCGGATTGGGAAAGCTCGTCCCGGTATTGAGACAGGCGGTTCCAGGGATCCCATTGGGCGCTGATCAACTTCCCGGTAATGCCGTCGCTTTCCGCGCTGGCCAGGTAGACCGCGAGCGCGGCGCCTAAATGGAGCGGAGTTCCCCCTTCGGTTTTCCATTTCTGGTTCTTTTCATAAAAGGTTTTTCCGACTTTGTCGGGGCCTGCCGCCAATACCTCGTCCACCAAACGTGTCGCCAGTGCTCCCGGCGCGATCGCATTCACGTCAATGCGAAACGGGCGCAATTCCTCCGCAAGCGTTTCCATCAGGCGCACCACCGCCGCTTTGCTGGCGGCATAAGCGCTGACGTTGGGCAGCGGATTGGTGGCGCCGCCCCCGGATAACACGACGATCTTGCCGCGACCCGATTTCTTGAAATGCGGGATCAGGAGCCGGCTTGGAATAAGCACTCCGTAGAGATTGATTTCCAAGGCTCGTTTCCATTCGGGAAGCGAAACGGTTTCGGTGGACCCCATCGGTCCGTATACGCCGGCGTTGTTTACGAGCACCTCGATCGAGCCGAGTTCCATCAATGCGAAATTTACCAGTCCACTGACTTCATCCTCGGACGACACATCGCAGGCCTTGGTCAAAATCTTCGAATTCGGATTCGCTGCTCGAAGTTCCGACCCGGTCTTTTCCAGGAGAGCTTCGTCCCGCGCGCAAATGACGACATTCGCGCCGGCGGCAATAAAATGTTCGGCGATGCATCGCCCCATGCCCTGGCTTGCGCCCGTGATCAAGGCATTATGTCCGGACAGTTTGGTGCTCCGCGCGGGCAAAGAATCTGTGGTTTGCATTGGTTGAAAGAATTTCTGGATGCCTTCGTTGACTGGCGGAGAGTGCTATTTGGGTCGTTCGGGGTTCTTCGGTTTGCGCCCGACCGTCACGTGTTCGACGCCGGGAATGTCTTTCAGTTCTTTGCCCAAGAACCCATTTGCATCCAGGACTAAGCGACCGGCCATTACCGCCAACGCATCTTTCCAATCAACTTGCCGGAACTCGGGCCATTCCGTGCAAATCACCACAGCGGCAGCGTTGGAAAGTGCTTCAGGCACGGTTTTCGCCAAGGAGACGCCGCTGAGTTCGCCCGGCAGCTCCTGGATGACCGGGTCCACGGCGCGCACCTGGGCGCCGGACTTAACCAGCTCACGGCACAACTCAACTGCTGTGCTCCTGCGCAAGGTATCGGTGCCGGGCTTGTACGTCAGCCCTAGAACCGCAATGGTTTTGCCGCGAAGGTTGCCCAGCGCCAGTTGCAGGCGCCGGAAATTCCAGTGGCGATGCTCATCGTTGCTCGATTTTATTGCGGATATTAGCGGCACCTGTTCCTTGGCATGTTGCGCCAAGGCCGTCAGGGTAACCACATCGCGAGCAAGTGTTCCCCCGGCAAACGGACCACCCGGCCCGAGGTACGCCCGAGGGCCAATACGCGCGTCGCTCTTAAGTCCGGCGGCGACCTCTCTCGCGTCCGCTCCTGTGCGCTCGCAAAGTCGCGCTATCTCGTTGATAAACGTGATCGAAAGCGCCAAAAACGAGTTCAAGGCGTGCTTGACCATCTCGGCCGATTCGGTGCCCATGAAAATGACTTGTGGCGTATAGGGCTCGAACAGCCGGCGCAGCAGTTCCTGTTTTGCCTGGTCACGTTGGCCGACAACGACTCGCTCAGCCCGGGTGAACGCCTCGATGGCCTTCCCAAGCCGCAAATTTTCAGGAGAAACGGCAAAGTGCAATTGAGGAAACTCCTTCTCCAGAGTTGCGGTTGTGCCAACGGGTAATTGCGACGAGATCAGCACTAGCGCGCCATGCGGCAAATGCGGCAGGCTTTTGAGGAGGTTCTTCAAAACGAATCCGATGTCCGATTCGTCCTCGTCGTTTACTGGTGTGTCGTAACAGAGCCAAAGAACGTCAGCACCCGCGCATGCCTCGGCAGGATCGCTTGAAAACCTCAATGAACCTCGCTTCAAACCGGCCGAAATCAGGTCGTCGAGCCCGGGCTCGAAAAGCGGGGCTTTCCCCTGGCACAAATTGGATATGGTTGCGACGTCGAAATCAAGCCCGGTAACCTCGTTGTGTTGAGCACAACAGGCGGCGGTCACAGTCCCCAGGTGCCAAAGTCCCTGAACGACAATTTTCATACAAACTGGGATGCGGGCGGCCGATGCAATAATAGCCGGGGAGCAACTGTTGCGCGCGCGTCTTTTGAACCTTGGATCTGCGCTGGCACTTGTTTTATGAGTGGCCCGCCTTCAACGTTCATCGCATTCATCGGCGTTGCAGAACCCACTTGTTCTCTTGTAACCACGTTAATGTGCGCCTGATGGACTGTTCAATTGTGAGACTCGTTTTCCAGCCAGTGGATTGAATCTTTTTCGTGTCTAAAAAAATAAATGGGTTGTCGCCAACCCATCCGCGGTTGCCTCCCGAGTACTCCAGCTTCGGCTTGACACCCAGGTGGGCGCAAATGACGCCAATAGAATCGTTCACTTGAACGTATTCGTCAGTGCCCAGGTTGTAGATTTCCACGCGGTGCTTCGCTTTGGCTGCGGTTCCAAGATTCATCACATGCAACATTGCCGAAAGGCAATCCTGCACGTAAAGATAGGATTTTCGCTGGGAACCGTCACCGAGGACTTTCAGGCGTTCGGGATGTTCAAGCAGTTGACGGTAAAAATCGAGAACATGTCCGTGGGTGTAACGTTCGCCGAGAATCGACACGAATCGGAAAATATACCCCTCGAAGCCGAACCCTTCGCAGTAGGCCTGAATCAGGCATTCGCCGGCAACCTTTGACGCCGCATACAGCGAAGTCTGGATGGGAAAAGCGTCGTCTTCAGGGGTCGGAATGCGCTTGGCCTCGCCGTAAACCGAACCCGTTGAGGAAAAAGCAAGCCGCTTGATGCCGCTGGCGCGCATGGCTTCCAGGACGTTGAAGGTGGCCAGCGTGTTTTGCTGCAGGTCTTTCGATGGATGCTCAAGCCCGAAGCGGACATCGGCGTTTGCCGCCAGGTGAAAGACCGTGTCGCACCCCGACATTGCCGCCATGAGGCCGGGCAGATCCAGGTTGTCCCCTTCAACCAGCTTGAATTGGGGATGCCGGAGCGCCGATTCTAAGAACTCCCGTTGACCGGTCGAAAAATTGTCGTAACCAAGAACCGAACACCCCGTTCCCAGCAACCGATCCGCCAGGCTACTCCCAATAAACCCCGCCACACCCGTAATAAACACATTGGTCATCCGCAAGAAGTGTTGACGAAAAGCGGATCCCGGGAAAGTGGAAATCAGCAGGACTCGCCGGCAAAGTTAACGGAGGAGGTCTTGAGAGCCTGCAGGCCCTTGTTGACCTCATGCAGATCTGACTATTTGGCCGCGTTTACTATTAAGGATGGTACAGCCTGTAAAACGTGGCGTTGCTGCCGTTCCCGGGCAGCGACACGACTGATTGGTCGTTTACGACGGCAGGTGTGGCAGACACCGTTCTCCAACTCAGCGACGTCAGTGCCGAATTCGTAGACTCCTGAAGCACAAAACCTGTGACCGAGGCAGGCCAGGATAACGCAAAGTTGTTACCGCCGGTCATCGACAGCTTCAGGGAGGGTAGCTGCTGGATGGTCACGGACGCTCCAAAGCAATCAGCTGAGAGCGTTACGGCAGTGGCGTCGCACACGCCGCGCGTGACAGGACTGTCGGAGAATGAAAGCGCCGTGGTGCTTGCGAGGAAGTTCAGCTTCAACAACTGAACGCTCCCACTGCTAAAGCTCCGGTTAGCCTTCAATGCGAGAACAAACCCCAGTTGGCCTTGTTGGGCCTGTTTGGTGTTTACGTTCAATGTGGTTCCTGTCGCTCCGTTACCCATTACCGCGCCAGAGAAAACGAGTGTGGAGGGGTCAAAGGCCATGCTGAACGCGAGGGCGTTTTCATTGCCTTGCGATTCAAGGGCGATTTCGACTGTTCCGACCTGGCCTGGCACTAAATTAAGCGCCCCGGCCCTTACTTTTCGCGGATTTGATTGCGTCTTTGGCCCCCTGGATAACCACATTGGGCCCGTAACGACCATGGGCACCGGTGAGGTCGGCCCGCCGATTCGCGTAATTGGATCGAGCCCTGCCGCATACCGACCCGCTTGCACCCAGTCACTCACTGTCAATGCGCCGTCGCCGAGAGTTGATCGTGGTGCGCAGTCCGCCCGCTGAAACTCGGAAGTGTTTGTTGGCGAATCCAGCCCTGCCACGTACCGTCCGACGAGCACCCAATCGCTAATGTTTAGCGCGGCGTCGCCGTTCGGGTGCGGATAGACATCGCCTTCGAGTTCCGCCGCCGGCAGGATAATGGTCCCCGGCACGTAAGTGGCCGCCAGCGCAGCGCCGGACGCATCCGCGAGCTGACGCTTGATTGGAGCGTCGCCGAAGCCCAGGCTCGTGGAAGTCTGTGCGGAAAGGATCGGCGAGCCGAATGTCGCCACGACAACTTGCTGCGTGCCCGCTGAGAAAGTGGCATTCGCCGGCAACGCCAGAGCGACGCCAACCTGACCAGCGGCGGCCTGGCTTGAGTTGAGCAACAGGCTGCCGCCAGAGGCCCCGCTGCCTAATGAAATCGTTTGATACTGTAAGACCGTGGGATCGAATGTCATGCTGAAGCTCATCGCATTCTCGTTGCCATTAGCCACCAGGTTCACCGGCACGGTGACGGTGCCATCGAGGCCAACCGTTGCAGCCGCTGCTTGCACAGAAGCGGGTGGATACGTTGCCGTCAGCGACGCCGGCTTGCTGGTCACCGAACCGGCGATGTTCGTGACGATCACCGAGTAGGCTCCAATGTTAGCCTGCGAGAGATTATTTAAAGTCAGCGCGGAGGTGGTTGCGTTAACGATCGGCGTTCCATTGAACAGCCACTGATAACTTAGGGGAGCGCTGCCTCCGGCAACAACCGTGAAAGTAGCCGCGTTGCCAAATGTCGAATTTTGGTTCTGAGGCTGCGCCACAAACGAAGGAGCAACGGGAATTCGGCACTTCCAGGCAGAGCCGGCATCATATATGGCCTGAAGCTCCGCCGCTGAGAGCGCCCGATCATAGAGACCTAATTCATCCAGCCGGCCGGCGAGATCCCACGGCCCGCCGCCAACCCCGCCGATTCGCAAGGGCCCGGCGATCGAGGGAATGTTTCCGGTTGCCGGAACGCTGCCGTCAAGCACGCCATTGACATACAGACGAAGAGCGGATCCATCGTACGTCATCCCAATGTGATACCAGGTGTTGAGTTGCACCACCGTGTTTCCATCGAAATAAGCGAGTCCGTTTGGAAGAGAGACCAACGGGCGGAATGTCAAACGGCCCGACACGTTGTGCGTCTCAAGCTGATACTGGAGAGCCGACGCGCTTTGCTTGCAAGCGATAACGCTCAGATCAATGCTCGGAGGTCCTGTTACAAACACCCAAGTTTCGATCGTCAATGCGCTGGAAGGATTCAACACAGGAGCGTCAGGAATTTCAACGGCCGCGTTGGTTTGGTAGGCGACGACGTCAAGTCAAAAAACACCTTTACGGAATATGTAAAAGTGTTCATGGCGAAGCACTTGACCACTACGCCAAGTACCGATTGCTAACAACGCCGAGACCCCGGTAAGCTGCCATCGTGATTTGGATGCCTCCTCTCGTGCCCAAATGACCTCGCCAATTATCAGCGTTGTCATCCTGAACTTCAACGGACGGGCTTGGTTGCCACGTTGTCTACAATCATTGGGCCATCAAACCATATTGGAAAAGACACAGGTCATTGTGGCCGACAACGCCTCAACAGATGGCTCTGACCTTCTGGCAAGTGAACTCCTCTGTGTCCTTCCGACAGACGCCCGGCTCGTTCGAAATGGCGGAAATTTAGGGTATTGCGAAGGCAACAACCGCGGCGCCCAAGCGTCTAGCGGCAAGTATCTCCTTTTCCTCAATACAGACACATGGCTTGAAAAGGATTGCCTTGAAAAACTTCTGACCGCTGTGGAATCAGTGCAGGCCGACTCAGCGAGTCCGATGGTGCTAGATTATGACGACGAACGTTTTCAAGGAAACGGCGCATCCGGTTATGATTTATTTGGTTACTTGACGAACCGGAAAGATCCTCTGCGGGCCGGAAGGATTTTCGGTGCTCCTGGGTGTTCACTGCTCGTTAAGCGAGACGCTTTTTTTCAAGTTGGAGGCTTCGATCCCGAATTCTTTATGTATGCCGATGAGGCAGACCTCGCCTGGAGGCTGACTTTATGCGGTGCTCTGACCATCACGGTGCCGGAAGCTCGCCTGCATCATCGCGGGGCGGTTGCCGCGAATCCTAAAGGCGGCGAGAAGGTTATTGAGTTTCGAACCAATGAGATGGTCCGATTTTTTGCGACGCGTAATTCAATGATGGTCCTTCTGAAAAACGCCCAGCATCTGCTTCTGTTATTGGTGGCAACGCAGTGTATTTGGATCTTCGCGGAAATGCTCGCCGCGCTGGCGATAACGCGACGATGGAGTACGGTCCGGCGAGCCTATTTGCGAGCCTTCACCGACCTTTGGCGTCTTCGGAAGCATATCGGCGCGGAACGAAAACGCATTCGTGGGCTGCGTCGTCATGGAGACTTCTGGATGGTTAAGTTCCTGCGGCTGCGGCCGGGTCGATGGGTGGACGTTCAAAAACTGCTCCGACTTGGACCGCCCAAGGTCAATCCCTCCAAATTCTGAATGTCAGATTGGAACGACGGGCCGGCAGCGAGCGGTGCCACAAGACTAATCGAGCTTCTTGACGGCCAGAATCGCTGCAGCGCTTTCGGGATGTCCGCGGCTGTAGGCGTAGTCGGCGGCCAGTGAAACCAAAGCCCAAAACGCCCGAGGTTTGCATTTGATGATGTGGTATTCCCCCCGCAGCGATTTAGGACCGCACATTCCGAAAACCTCGTAGCCCCGAGGCCGCAAATCCTCTGCGGTCCAGCCCGAGAGGTGTTCCTGTAAATCACCGTCCTTGCTGTGTTGTGGGACAAAGCCATTCGGTGTAAAAATGACCACCCGCTTTCTGGCGAGTTTCTCCATGGATTCGAGCATCCGCCAGCCTTCTTCTTTCGGGAGATGTTCGATGACATCCAAGGCAACGCACGCATCGAACTGCTTGCCACTAAACAAATCGGTGAGCTTTCGAACATCTCCCAGCAGCAGTTCATCGTGTGTTCCCAGTTGTCTGGCTTCTTCAACTGCCGGTGCAAATCCATCTACGCCGACGAGGTGCGCCTTAGGAATAAACCTCAGTGGCGAATTCTTTCCACACCCGACATCGAGAATGCTCGAGCAACTTCCCACGGCGGTTTGGACTTGAGCCACCAGCGTCGGGAGCGCCGGATTGGCCCAACCCCTGGGCCAAAGCTTGAAAACGGCTCGGCTCAATGCGCCCCCGCGACGAGGTTGATTTCGGTCATCATTACGACATCAGGCTATTGACCGATTCACATGGAGTCAATGCTTGGGGACTTATGCTGCCTGTGGAGCGCAGGGTTCTGTCGTGTGAGAGCAGAACCCTGGTGGAAGGGACAGAAGGCAATGTTTGGCTCGACTCGTAGGAGTTCTCTGCCACAATAATATTGTATGGATTTACGCCCAAACGCGCAGTCGGTTTTCCTTGGAGCGAAGGGCCTTCTGCTGATGTGCTTGTTGCTTTTTGGCCTTCTTGCAGTGCTGTTCCATGACTGCTTCTTGCCTGGATACAATCTTTTTTCAAATGACGGGCCCCTGGGCGCGCTGGTAGCCGAGTGCCGACGGGTTCCTGCGGGGTTTAGTGGAGGTTGGGAGGATCTGAATTCATTGGGATTCCGCGAGGGCGGCGCGCTTCCGGACATCACCTATGGCCTGTTGTGGATCCTTGGTCCGGTGGGGTATTCCAAATTCTACGCGGCTATTGTCCTGTTCATCCTTGGCGCCGCTGCCTGGACGTTTTTTCGTCGGCTCGGATTTTCCAACCTCGCGTGCATACTAGGCGGCCTGGCAGCCGTTCTCAACTCCAGTTTTTTTTCGGCAGCCTGTTGGGGTGTTGCGGCCCACCCTCTCACGATTGCCTTGAGCTTTTTCGCACTTGCTGCTCTCGTGGACACTACTTCGTCCAGGCGCTGGTTGAAGGTTGCCCTTGCAGGATTAGCCGTAGGGATGGGGGTCATCGAAGGCGCTGACATCGGAGCAATCTTCAGCTTATATGTCGCAGCTTTTGTCGGTTATCAGACCTGGACCTCAGAGGGGCCAAGGGCGAAAGTAATGGCGTCGGGAGCCGTGCGCTTGGCCATCGTGGCCTGCTTCGCGGTCTTCATCGCGGCTCAATCGCTCTCAGTCCTGGTAGCGACACAGATCAAGGGCGTCGCGGGAATGCAGCAGGACAAAGAAACGAAGCAACAACATTGGGACTTTGCGACTCAATGGAGCTTGCCCAAACGCGAAGCGCTTGGGTTTGTCGTGCCGGGATTATTTGGGTATCGAATGGATACTCCTGACGGCGGCAATTATTGGGGCGCTGTAGGTCGCGACCCCAATTGGGACCGCTACTTCGCCGCTGGCAAACAAGGCCCGGCTCCCGGGGGCTTTATGAGGTTCAGCGGCGGCGGAAGCTATGCGGGCATTCTTGTTTTATTCGTAGCAGCCTGGGCGGTTTTCCAAGGCTTTCGAAAAAATGACTCCGCTTTCGCGCTTCTCACCCGGCGTTGGATTTGGTTCTGGTTTGGAGTTTTTGTCGTCTCGTTGCTGTTTGCTTTCGGACGATTCGCCCCGTTCTACCAGTTCCTTTACGCGCTGCCGTATTTTTCAACGATCCGGAATCCTGCCAAATTCACGTATCCATGTGGATGGGCGTTGGTTGTGCTCTTCGCTTATGGAGTGAACGGCCTGTCGCGGCTTTACATGGAATCTCCCGCTGGAAAGGCGGCTGTGGTTCGGGAAGGGTTCAAAGCGTGGTGGAAACGTGTGCGCGGGTTTGATCGGCGCTGGACAATTGGCACAGCATGCGCCATGGGTGTCGCCGCCCTTGCTTGGCTGGTCTACGGCTCCAGCCAGGATGCATTCGAAAAGTACCTACAGGAGGTTCAATTCGACGCTGCTACCGCCCATGCAATTGCGAAATTCAGTGTGGGCCAGGTTGGAATCTTTCTGATCTTTTTTGCGGCGACCGCATTCCTGGTCACCCTCGTGATTAGCGGCGCCTTCCGTGGCCCTCGCGCGAAGTGGGGAGGCATTTTGCTCGGAGCATTGCTCGTAGTAGACATGGGACGGGCGAACCAACCCTGGATCATCACGTGGAACTACGCTGATAAGTACGCCTCCAACCCAATCATTGATTTTTTGCGCAAACAGCCTTATGAGCATCGCGTCGTTGGCTTGCCGCGTTGGTTGTTGCAAGTTTTCCAAGTCCCTCCGCAGCTGGCCCAGGCCGAACAAATCTTTAGAGAGCTTTACGGCATCGAATGGACCCAACACCATTTCCTCTATTACAATATTCAGTGCCTCGATGTCATCCAATTGCCGCGAATGCCCGAAGACCTCGCAGCCTATGAAACCAAGTTCTTTCCCCGGAGCGCCGCCGATCTGCCACGAGTTGCGCGGCACTGGCAGCTTACAAACACACGGTACCTGTTAGGCGTGTCGGCCTTTCTTGACTTGTTAAATCGCCAGTTTGACCCCGGCCAGCAGCGATTCCGCATCGCCGAGCGTTTCAACATTGTTCCAAAACCCGGCAGGGCGGACTCATCCAAGCCCGAAGATTGGACCGCGGTGTCCGACACGAACGGCACCTTTGCGCTATTTGAGTTTTCCGGCGCTCTGCCGCGTGCGGCCCTTTACTCGAACTGGCAGGTGACAACAAATGACCAGGTTGCGCTCGACGCGCTCCCGAATCCGTCCTTCGATCCTGAAAAGACCGTTTTGGTTGACGCGAATCTCCCGGCTCCCGTGGCGACTGCGGCGACGAACCAAAGTCCAGCCGAGGTCAAATTCGTTAGTTATGCTCCAAAGGACATCCTACTCAGAGCGGCCCCCAAGGCGCCCTCAGTTCTGTTGCTCAATGATCGGTTCGATCCGAACTGGCAAGTATTAGTTGATGGCAAGCGGGAGACCCTGTTGCGCTGCAATTATCTCATGCGAGGGGTTCAACTCACGCCCGGCGAACATCAGGTTGAGTTTCGATTCGTTCAGTCCATGGGCATGTTTTATGTTACCCTCGCCGGGGTGGCTTTAGGGGTTTTTCTGTGTCTCGGGCTGGTCGTCTTGCCGCCACCAAAGGATTCACAAATGAGACCACCGGCCGGCGCAGCATCCTCGAAATCGCCAATGGCGGTCGGCGCGGGAAGCCGTTAACGATTCGCCGGTAGCTGGGTTCCTACAGAAGCCCTGACCCGACAAGCTCAATCGTAAGCTTTCTCCGACCCCTCGATCAATTGGTGCTTGCAGGTTCTTTTTGATGGACAGCAATAACCGCCGCAGCTAACTAGAGCGTGAAAGCGCACCTATGGGCCTCGACTACCGAACACTCAGACTTCTCGCAAGAGATGTTTTCAAGCCGTATTCTCCAAAATCCTGCATTTGTCTGGGCAGGCCACATTACTTTGGCGTCAACAAGGAAACGCAGAAGCTTTGCGAGGAATTTAATCTCTCTAGGAGTCCTGAACTCTTCAAAGGTGAGTACCGACAGCGTTTCGCCGACGAGGTTCTGAGGGCCTTTGGCTTGGGCCGGCTCGAACACATGGACGTTTTCGCAGGCGAGGGTGCAACAATTCTTCATGACCTAAACATGCCGATTCCAAAGGCACACCGTGGCCAGTTTGAAGTTGTCCTCGACAATGGAACGCTCGAGCACATCTTCAATATCACCCAGGCTCTGGAGAATTGCGCTTCCCTATGTGCTCCTGGCGGCCATGTGATTCTAATGACTCCCGCAAACAACTATTGCGGGCATGGTTTCTTCCAATTCAGTCCGGAGCTTTTCTTCAGAACTTTTTCCGAAACAAACGGATTTGCTGATGCCAAAGTCACCTTGCTCGAATATGGAATGACAAGCCGCGACGTTCCGGTCGTGGACCCCGCAAAGCGCCAGAGCAGGTTGGAGTTCATCAACTCCTCTCAAGTGGTTATGCTGGGGACGGCCAGGAAAACACGCGACAAGGACCCCTTCTGGACACAGTGGCCTCAGCAGAGCGATTACGTGGTCTACTGGAACACGGCCGAGAGCCGGCCCAAAATGGAACATCAGGCCGCCAAGTTTGAAGTGTTCCTGCTGAACAATTTTCCTCGTTTGAGCCGAATGTTACAGGGAATCAAATTCAGCAGCCTGAATCCAAAGCTGAGGCTCAAGTCGAACTCCTGAGACTTGACTTGGTGGCTGTTGCCGCCCATCGCAAGATGTATCCCGTTGATCTAGAGCTGGCTGATGCGATAGCCACCTTTCATAAGTTTGATTTTTCAGAATGACAAACACCCGGTTTTTGAAAGATCTCCCTCGCGGGGAATGGGATAGGTGAGAGGAATAGCCACCATAAAAACTGGCACCTTTGAATCTCCTCCCGGTAAATAAATACCCCTTTTTGACCCGACAAAGATTATATTGACTTTCGCCTAGATTTTTGGCTCAATTCCCACACGCGGGTTGGGGAGAACGGTGGGGGGAAAAGCCACCTTATTATAAAAGCAGGAAAAGCTATGGCAAAGGTCGCAATGAAATTCATCACTTGGTGCGCCCCCATTTTGTCATTGGGGTTTGCAGGTTCCGTCGCCGGGCAAACAAATTGCACTCCCGCGCCCCCGGGGCTTGTTAGTTGGTGGCCTGGGGACGGGTCAGCAGCCGATAGTGCAGGCCAAAATAATGGAACACAGGTCGGCAACGTTACTTTCACGCCTGGTGAAGTTGGGCAGGCGTTCAGCCTGAGTGGCAACGGAGACTATATCACCATACCTGACAGCCCGAGCTTGAGTTTCACGAACGATTTCTCAATCGAACTTTGGTATAAAGATGGCGGCTTGTCAGGCTACGGTGGCCTGATTGCTAAGCGCACTACTGGAGTAAATGATCCGTGTAACTTTGGGGTAACGATCGTTGCACCCAGTACTTTGTTGGTATACCTCTTGGATTCAAGCAACCCTTCGTTTCAAAGCGTCTCCTACGGCGGCCTCCCTGGCCCTGGTGCTTTTCATCATATCGCAGTCACCTTCCACCAGCAGGCCAATCAGATCCAAATAAAAGAATATCTTGATGGCCAGTTAGTGACGACTGGCACAGTCCCGGGGAACTTGTCTCGCACTGTCAACAACGCAGCCGTGACGATTGGCGCATCGAACTCAACCGGCGAGTTTTTTAAAGGCAATATTGATGAGGTGTCCATTTACGGGCGGCTTTTGACTGACTCAGAAATCGCCGCAATTTACGGGGCGGGAACTTCCGGGAAATGCTCAGATACGCCGCCTGTAATTCTGACGCAACCCGCCAGCAGGAATGCCTTAGTTGGGCAATCGGTTTCGTTCAGCGTGGCGGCCAGAGGATTGCCGCCTTTGACTTATCAATGGAGCAAGGACGGCAACCCCCTGCCGTTGGCAACAAACAACACGCTTTCGCTAACCGGTTTACAGACGAACGACAGCGGCAACTACGCCGTAACCATCACGAACACTCTCGGTTCTGTTGTCAGTTCAAATGCAGTATTAATGGTAAATGTTGCTCCGCCTTGCGATCCTCCCCCTTCTGAGTTGGTCAGTTGGTGGCAAGGCGAAGGTGATGCATCCGATGCTCTTGGCCCTAACAATGGTGTGCTTAATAATGGCGCCTTGTTTGCGAGTGGCGAGGTCGGCCAAGGTTTCCTGTTTAATGGGACCGGAGGTTACGTGCAGATTCCTGACAGCCCGTCTCTAAGTTTTACGAACGATTTTTCCATCGAACTTTGGTATAAAGACAATGGTCTTTCCGCGGGCGCCTACGGCGGACTAATTGCTAAAAGACCAACATACGGACCGTGCAACTATGGTATCACGGTAATTGGTGGCGCTCCTTCTGCGTTGCTGGTATACTTGGAAGACCCAAAATATGGCTCATATCAATCTATGAGGTATAACGGACTCCCGGCTGCCGGAGCATTTCACCACCTTGCTGTCACTTTCCACCAGCAGCCTGCTGATTACATAGAGCTGAAGGCGTACGTTGATGGTCAATCGCTTGCAACGAATTCTGTTAGAGGAAGTCTGACTCGGGTCACGAATAATACGCCAGTGAGCATTGGGTCATCCAATCCTTCTGGCGAATTTTTTAAAGGAGTTATTGATGAAGTTTCAATTTATGGCAAGGTTCTTTCAGATAACGAGATAGCCTCGATTTACGCCTCCGGAGTTGGTGGGAAATGCGTCAACCCCTTGCCACCGAGTATATATGCTCAACCCGCAAATGAAACCGGAACGTTAGGTCAAACCGCGACTTTCGGCGTAGGAGCCGCTGGAAGTCACCCGCTTGCGTATCAGTGGTTCTATAATGGAACTGCTGTGGTCGGTGCGACGAATTCATCCCTGCTGCTGACAAATCTGGAAATGAGTCAATCGGGAACGTATTCTGTGCTGGTTACGAATGCTTACGGGTCGATTCTCAGCAGCAATGCTTCACTAGGGGTCGTTTTCCCTGCCGCTACGGTTAAAGTCTTTAACACGCTCGGCACCGCTGGTCAGGTTGTTACCGTTCCCATATTGCTTGTGGCAAATGGCAATGAAAATGCCATCGGGTTTAGCTTGAATTATTCGCCGACATTGCTGACGAATGTGGGGGTGGCTCTCGGGACCGGGGTAACCAATGGGACCCTGCAATTCAACACCAACCAGGCGGGAGCGGTTGGGGTTGCCGTGGCCCTGTCGAGCGGGGCTACCTTTGCTCCCGGCAGCCAAGAGGTTGCCGAAATCAGCTTTGTAGCGTCGCCTTCGGCGAGCGGTTACTCGGTGCCGTTGACGTTTGGAGATCAGCCCACTAAACGGGAGCTTTCGGATGCCAATGCGGGATTGTTGGCCGCCAATTTCAGCAACGGCCAACTCACTCTCTCCCGTTCTGCGTTTGAAGCGGACGTTTCTCCACGCCCCAATGGCGACGGCGCGGTAACCATTGTCGACTGGGTCCAGGTCGGCCGCTACGTTGCGGCTTTGGATTCACCGACCAACGCTTCCGAGTTTCAGCGAGCGGATTGCGCGCCGCGGGCGACGTCCGGAGACGGGCTGCTCACCGTCAGTGATTGGGTGCAGGCCGGCCGCTATGTTGCGGGCCTGGATCCGCTCACGGTTGCAGCCGGGCCCACGGGTCCTCCCGGACCGGGGATTGCCCTGCCCTTGCGCAAGGAAGGAGGCAGCACACAACGGGTCGTCAGCGTGCAGGCCCCGCCCATTTTGCCCGGACAGACCACTGGAACCGCGCTGGTCGAGTTGGACGCCCAAGGCGATGAAAATGCGATCGGTTTAAGCCTCGCATTCGATCCCAAGGTCGTCAGCTACACAAGCGCGAGCCTTGGATCCGACGCCACCAGCGCAAGCATGGACGTCAATGCCAACCAGGCGACCAATGGAGAAGTCGGAATTATTATGGCGCTGCCGACTGGCGCCAGCTTCAGCCCCGGCACCCGGCAGGTTCTCAAGGTCACCTTCCAGGCTTTGACTACCAACACCGCCAATTCAACGGTTGCGCTCGGGGACCTGCCCGTGCGGCGGGAGGTTGCCGATACAAACGCAGTTCCTGTGGTTGCCAATTACGTCAACGGAACCATTGCCATCAATCCCAGACCGTCGATCTCAATCACCCACGCAAGCCAGGCTATCAATCTTTCCTGGCCATTCTGGGCTACCAACTATGCGCTGCAGCAGGCGTCGGCCGGCCCGCTTTCGACGGCCACATGGACGAACCTGTCCACCGCGCCGGTGCTAACGAACAACGCTTTGAACATCACCGTGCCGGTCAGCGGGTCGGCGCAGTTCTACCGGCTTCAGCACCAGTAGAACCGCGGGGCGCGCCTTTTGTCCGCGTTGTTTGTCGGCGGCCAGGAGGCGTGATTGCATAGCCGCATCAGAGGCCCGTGGGGTGGTCGATAAAGACCCATGGCACTTTGAAGCGCCTTGAAAGGTGCTCGGCAAGGGCCTTAACTCCGAAGGTCTCAGTGGCATAATGGCCGCCGTAAATGACGTTTATGCCAAGTTCCTCGGCAAGCGCATACGTCCAGTGGGGGCCTTCGCCAGTGATGAACGTGTCGACTCCCTCTCTGGCGGCGGACCTGAGATCGCCGCCCGCCCCACCAGTCACAACGCCGATGCGCTTGCAAACGCCAGGTCCCCCTGGAATGACTCGAGGCGGACTGCCCGTCGCCCGCTCGACCGCGCCGGCCAATTCCTCAAGGCGAATGGATTTTCGAGCTTGAAACCCAATACGCGCCCCGTGACTTGAAAAGAATGGTGTCAACTTTCCGAAGCCCAGGGCGGCGCACAGGCGCGCGTTGTTTCCCAGTTTCGGGTGAGCATCGAGCGGCAAGTGCGAGCTGTAAACCGCAACGTCGGATTCAATCAGCTCACGAATCAAAGCGTAACGCTTTCCGGTCCATGGGTGAGAAGGTCCCCAGAATAACCCGTGATGAACAATCATCAGATTTGCCCGCGCCCCGACTACGAGTTCCACGGTTGCCATGCTCGCATCAACCGCTGCGGCAATCCGCGTCACTGTTCCGCCGTTTTCCACCTGCAACCCGTTGCACGCGCCGTCATAGTCCTGAATTTGTTGCGTGGCCAGGAGTTTATCGCAATAGGAAACAATTTGTTTCAGTGCCGGTTTTGGCATGGCAATCAGTTCCAACAACCAACTCTCACGGGTCACAAAAAGCAACTCTCAACTGTCTACAGAGCTGTTAAGCTGTTAAGGGGTGCATCCCGCTGAAACGTTGGGTTGAGCAAAATCCGAGGTCGTTCGGGTTCGGATTCGATGCCACCGGCGTGAACCTCCTCTCCCGACCCTCTCCTCCGAATCGGAGGAGAGGACAGTCTGCCGCAATGTGCGTTTGGGATGTTTTTGGAAAATCAAGTGACAGCAACGTCCGGCCTTCTTTAACTCGCCCACCATTTGTGGGGGCTTAGTTCACATCTTGATTCCTCCCCTCCTCCCGAGGGAGGGAGGAGAGGGGAATTGGCGCCGCCGTTACCGAAACGCGCGCGGCCGAGTCGTACTCACATGAAAATTCACACTTCCATGTCTCGGAGAATCATAAGCCGGCTACAAGCCGGCGCTCCGGAGACAGTGTCCCAATGCAGCCGCCGGTTATCTGACGCTTCAACCCAAATTCGCCACTTGCGCGCGTTTCTCGATGAATTGGGCCATGATGCTGACGGCAATCTCCGTGACGCTGACTGCGCCGATTCTGAGCCCGACGGGACAGGCAACTCGTTTGAGCTGCTCTGGAGTGGCGATCTTTTCCTCGACAAAGTGCTCGAAAATCGTGCGGGCTTTCCGGGAACTTCCAATCATGCCGACAAAGAGAAAAGGTAATTTTATCCAGCTGCGCAACACCAGGGCATCATGACGGTGGCCTCGCGTGACGATTAACCCGAACGCAGACTGCTCCGGCAAGGGCGTTTCCAGGAGCTTGTCCCAAACGTCGGCTTTAAGGTCAACGCCGGAAGGGAAAATCTGGTGGTTGACCAAGGCTGGCCTATCGTCAAAGACGGTGACGGCAAAGTCCAGGTCAACCGCTAAGGGTGCGACTGCCTGGGCGATATGGCCTGCCCCCGCAATCCAAAGCGTGGTCGGAGGACTCACCCGTTCGCAGTAACGCCAGGGTCCGCCTGTTTCGAATCTGGCAACCCGGTCAATTGTGAAATCGTCCTTTACTCCCCACTCGATCGGAGAGCGCCTCGCGTCCAGGTCACCCCAGAATTCCGCGCCCAGTTTCTGCGCGTTGGGCAGGATCAATCCTTCCACTCTGCCGCCGCAAATGAGGCCGTCGTCCCAGCCAAAATCGTGGTCCAGCAGCAAATCAAACGTCGCCGGTTGGCCGGATTTAAGAGACTGAATTGCTCGGTGCTGGATCTCCGCTTCCAGGCAACCTCCTCCCAGAGTTCCGGCAATACGGCCGTCGTTGTAAAAAATCGCTTTGGCGCCGAGCTTCTGCGGGCTCGAACCTTTCACGCGGGAGATGATCCCGAGCGCGACGGGCTCACCGGTCCGGGCCGCCTGAGCGAGCGCAGCGAAAAGGTGAAGCTTCATACAAGCAGCTAATTTGGTTCGATGCGGATATGCTCCGTCGTGCGCTCCGCGCCAAGGGCCCGTTCAGACGTAATAGAAGAAACAGCCAATCAAGCGCCGCGACCTAGGATTTGCTGATTAAATAAAGCAAAAGAGCCAGAGCAGCGGACGTGAAAATGCCGGCAACGATTGACCACTGAAGAATGATCCGCCGTTTTCTTCGCAGGTTCCGACCTCCCATTCCGGGCAACAGGTAAAACCTTTCCTTTTCTTTATCGCGCGCAAACAGAGCCATAAAACCCGCGGCGAACCGCTAACTCTATGGTGGAAAGCAGGAAAATCAGTGTCAAGACGAACCGCACAAGCAGCCCGCCTAGCTGCTCACGCAAAAACCCGCCATTTTCCCCGGAGAGAGCGCATGGCGCGTTCTAGAGTATGGCGGCGTTCTGCCGAACCAACCTTTACGACCATTACGGCGTCGACTTGACTCTGCCTGCGTCAGTCGGTTTGATTTCGCAGTGAACGCCATCCGAGACATCCTCGCTGCTGGTTTAATCCTCGCAACCGCACATTGGCCCGCCTTCGCGGCTGCACCTTCGGCAGAATTGACACTCTGGCCTGGAAAGGCTCCCGGTGACAAAGGAGAACTCGAGCCTGAACGCGATATGACCAAAGAAAGCGATAACCTTGTCGCAGGCAAAAGGCTGATCCGACTTGGAAATGTTTCCAAGCCGTCGATAGCGGTTTACCAGCCGGCGCCTGAAAAGAGGACCGGCACCGCGGTGATTGTTTGCCCGGGTGGCGGCTACCAAATCCTCGCAATGGATCTCGAAGGAACCGAGGTTTGCGAATGGCTGAATTCGATCGGGGTGACGGGAGTTTTGCTCAAATACCGTGTTCCGAAGCGGACCGGTCTCGAGAAGCACACAGCCGCGCTCCAGGACGCGCAGCGGGCGATTGGGTTGGTGCGTCTCCATGCCGCCGACTGGGGCATCCATACCAACAAAATCGGAATTTTGGGATTCTCCGCGGGTGGACATCTGGCTGCTCTCGCCAGCAATCAGTACGAGTCCCGAACCTACCCTTCAGTGGATGAGGCGGACACTCTAAGCTGTCGACCTGATTTTACGCTTTTGATCTATCCGGCTTACCTCACTGTGAAAGAGCAAAACGATCGCATCGCGGCGGAGTTCAACCTCACATCCAATACGCCGCCAACGTTTATGGCGATGGCCGAGGACGACCCGATCCGAGTCGAGACCGTGCTCTTCTACGCTGCCGGACTTGAGAAGGCAAAAGTCCCGCTCGAGTTGCACGTGTATCCAACGGGCGGCCACGGATACGGCCTCAGGCCGGCCAAGGACCTTGTGACGACTTGGCCGCAACGAGCCGCAGATTGGATGCGCAGTCGTGGATTAATTCAAGCCCATTGAGACCCGGGCAGCGGAGTCTTCGCGTTGCCTATTTGTGATTCAGGGTAATCCCGGGCCAGTCGTCGGTTCTAAACGGAACGGCGGGCAAGCCAGAGGCGTTGTATAAATTGCATACCGGATCAATGTCCCACGCATAGCGAACTGCCACTGGTTTCTCCACCCCCGGTGCGGACACAACAACCTGTTTACCCTCGATCTCCGCCTTTGCCCACAGGAATTTGCGGTCTTCGCCCGCAATCGCAAATCCCTTGAGCTCGCCGCCCCTGGCCTCCAGTCCGCCATCCACGTGATCAAACGTCAAACGAATGGCGTTGCCCTGGATTTTCATACTTTTATACCATGGACCCGAATACTCGATTCTCTTCCCATAGGTCTGTGCCAGGGCACAAAGGGCAAGGCGGCGTCCCACCTCGGCTTTGTTCTTTGGATGAATATCATTGGCCTCACCGATATCAATGGCAACAGCTAATCCGGAATGGGGAACGGACCTGGCGGTCATGGCCTGCGCTTCGCGCAGTTCGGCCCAATCGTTGTCCCGCGGCGCGGGCTGGGTTGGCTGAAACGCCGCTAATTGGACGATATAGAACGGAAAATCCCCAACTCCAAACCGCTTTCTCCAATCCTGAATCATCGCCGGCAACAGGCGCCGATATTGGTAAGCCCGATCGGCATTGCTTTCACCCTGGTACCAAATGGCTCCTTTGATCGCAAACGGTAGCAACGGCGCAATCATGCCATTATAAAGAACGGTGACAATGTTGGGATTGTTCGCATCGGTGACAACGGGCGGAGCCGGCAGCTTCGATAAAGGCGCCGAATCCCGCATTTGCCATTCACCAGCGAGCGAGATCGGCGAATCGTTTCCTGCGGCGGGTTTGAGATACATCTGCTCCGCAGTTCCCGTGAATCCACCCGCGCCTCCGGTGTCAAGGACGCGAACACACACCACGTTGCGACCCGGTTTCATGACGCCCGAGGCGATGGAATACACGCGATTCAGATCGTATCGATTCATCTGGCCGACTTTAGTGCCGTTGACAAAAGTCGTGTCCACATCATCCACGGGCCCGATCCCAAGCTTAAGCGCCTGGCCGGCCCAGGCGTCCGGCAATTCAACAACGCGCCTGAACCACACGATCCCGTCAAAATCAGGCAGGCCGGCCTGCTCGAACGGCTTGGGCATGTTCACCGTTTTCCAACCGGAATCGTCCAGGTCCGGTTTGGCCCAGCCTTGTTTGGTTCCCGGGTCATTTTTTGTGCACCAGTTTTCGTAATCCGTCTCGAAGTCAGGCTTCTTACCGCTGGCCGAAGCCGCCTCGCGCTGGAGCCGTTCGTCAAAATCGCCCAGTGGCTTCAGCGCTTCCGCGCTGGTCCAGGCTTCTGCAATCGTGCCTCCCCACGAGCTGTGAATCAGGCCAATCGGCACATTTAACTGGCGTTCCAATTCGCGGCCGAAAAAGAATCCTGCGGCCGAGAATCCGCCCCATCCCCCTGAAGAGACGGACTGCGGAGTGCAAACCAGCCACTGCGACTGAAAGGTTTGAGCGGGAGTCGAAGCAACCAGTTTAGGAATTGTCAGGAGCCGTATCGTGGGGAAGTTTGCGCTGGCGATATCCGTGGTGGCATTGCAAGCGCCTATGCCCATTTCCATGTTCGATTGTCCCGAGCAAAGCCAGACATCTCCAACCAGGACATCGTTGATCGTGATGGTCTGGGCCGGGTCGGAACTGCGAACCGTCAGGGTTCGGGGCTCGGCCGACGCCGCCATTCGGTTCAATTGCACCATCCACTTTCCGCTCGCATCGGCTGTCGCCGTCCTGGTTTGGCCGGCAAAACTCACTATGACTTTGGTTCCCGGTTTAGCCCACCCCCAGACTGGAGCGTTCACACCCCGCTGAAGCACCATGTGGTCGGAGAACAAGGGATGCACAAACGGCATTTCCGTCGAGGAGTCGCTTGCCTGCAAATCGGCAACGGTGCTCATCAGCAGCAAACATTGGAAAGTAGCGAGGATCGCTTTCGCGGGTTTCATGAGTTATTGGGGTTGGAATTGCAATAGGCGTCAGCCCTTGCATTGATGCCGGGAACCCTTCACGAAAGCAAAAGAAATTAACAACCGGATTCAGGAGCGCAGATTTGCCAGGCAATGCGTCAGGTAAGGCAGCAGTTGCTTCTTGCGCGAGACGATGTCTTTGAGTTCATACACACCGGGTTCCAGGCGCGGGTAGTCCAAGCGCGAAGTGACTCTTCCGTCCCCGGCGGTCAGCAGGAGTGAAGATTGTGTATTCACGTCGGTGACCAGCAATGCTGAGAAAAGGTATGCCCGTGAGGCGCGGTACGCCTCCAAAGCGTCCAACAGTTCCGTCTTCCGTTTCCAAAACTGGGTGAACCCGATTTCTTCGATTTGGGAGACGCTGAATGCGATCCCATCCTCGTGATATTCCTTGCAATCGGTGGTGATCGCCTGGGCCGCCGAGCGATGGGTCAAAGGCGACCCCGAAGCGAAAAGCTTCTCGGTGAAATCCCGGGCGCTCACCCCGGCGATTTTTTCGAGGCGGACAAGCACTTCTTTGTCGACGACGGTGGTCGTTGGCGAAGTGAGGTTGAGCGTATCCGAAACGAGTCCTGCCAGGAGCAGCCCTGCGATGGGAGATGGCAGTTCAACGCCGGAACGAAAAAAGCAGTCAGCGACGATGGTGCTCGTCGAACCGACAGGTTCATTCCGGAACAGAATGGGCTGCGAGGTGGTCAGTGAACCAATGCGGTGGTGGTCGATGATTTCGAGGATTTCAACCTGGTCCGCCCCGCTCACAGCCTGCGAGAGCTCGTTGTGATCCACGAGAATGAGTTTTCTTTCGACTGGTTTCAGGAGGTCGGTTTTCGAAAGAATTCCGACGGTCCGGTTTTCGGCGTCGACGACCGGGAAAGCATGGAATGTGGAAGCGGTGGCTCGGGAGCGCACTTCAGTTAAGGGCGTCTCCGCGTTGAACGCGAGAAAGGTTTCATGAAGCACATGCCGAACGGCGATCGAGGCGCGGCAGAGCGAAGCGGTTGTGGCCGTGTCGTGCGGGGAAGAAATGACGCTGACCTGGTTGCGCCGGGCCGCTTCCAGGGTCTTGGCTTCCAGGCCAAGGCCGCCGGTGACGATCAAAACCCTGACTTTCTCGCGGATCGCGAGGTTTTGGATATCCCAGCGGTCTCCGACAACGACAGCGAGTTTCTCTCGCGGATACCGGTCCAATCGCTCGGAAAATGAATCCAGCCCCATCGCACCGATCATCAGGATAAGATCCTGTTCTTCGGCTTCATTGTGCGCTACCAGCAACTCGCCGCCGAGTGTCTGTGCCAGGTTGTTCAACGATGACAAGACTCGCCGCGAGTCGATCAGGCGGTTTGCCGCGGGGAAAAGAAATTTGCTCACCTTGAACAAGGAGAGCAGCCCCCGGCAATGCTGCTGTTGGTCCAGCACCGGCACCACCCTCAGGTTATGCTCGTCCATCAGGCTCAATGCTTCGGCCGCGGTCCCGTCAGGGTCGATGCTTCGGACATTGGCCTGCATCACGTCGCCGACTTTCGGGGACACGTCCGGGACGAATTTTGGCGCAGCCACACCGAAGGTCCGCAGGACAAAATCGATTCGGTCGTTGGTGTCGCCGCACCGCGCGGCCACCGCGCCCGGGGTCCCGGTGCGTCTCTTGTACTCGGCGTAGCCAATCGCCGAACAAATTGCATCTGTGTCTGGATTCCGATGGCCTATGACTAAAACTTCGTTCATTCAATGAGTTTTGGAGCGGCCATCTTAGCCCGAGTTCGCTGAACTGTCGCGTGAGACTTTCAATAATCTTCGGAATTAACACAAAGGAAACAAAGGATTTCTGATTTCTATGCTCACTTGCAATTCCACCTTATGGAGGGCAAACTGGAATTGAACCCAACAAACTATGTCACTCGAATTCGAGCTGCAGAAGTATCCGTGTGACGTCCAGCTAAAAGACGGCTCAAAATGTCAATTCCGGCCGTTGCGCAAGGACGACGAACGCAAGTTTCACGAATTCTTCCTGAGTGTCCCTGTTGCGGAACGGATGTTCATCAAGCATCGGGTAACGGAACCGGAAGTCATTCGCGACTGGTGCAAGAACATCGACCTGGGAAGGAACCTGCCTTTGCTGGCCTTTTTAGGCGGAAAGATCGCCGGTGTGGCGACGCTCCATCAGCAGTTGGGAGGGTGGAAACGCCATGTCGGCAGGGTTAGCGTGCTGGTGCTTCCGCAATACCGTGGGCGCGGCCTGGCCCGCGCGCTGGTGGCGGAAATTGTTGGCCTCGCCCGAGGTCTGGGACTGGAAAAGGTTGAGGCGGAATTTATCGGCGAGCAGGAAGGGGCCGTGAAGATGTTCGCTTTGATGGGATTCAGCAATCTTGTGCGGCTGGAAAACTACGTGAAGGACATGCAGGCGATCACGCATGATTACATCCTCATGGGTCTGGATCTTAAGGTGGACGAAGAATACGCCGGGATGGGTTAGGCGGCGCCGACCTTGAGAGAAGAATGCCCACATTGCGGGGCGGAACTTAAGCCCGGCGCGCGAGTCTGTCCCGAGTGCGGCTCGGATGAAATGACGGGCTGGTCCGAAGAAGCCAGGGCATCAGAGCTTGGATTGCCAGGCGACTCGTTCGACTACGATGAATTTGTCAAACGGGAGTTCAGCCAGGGAGACCCCGAAAAAGGCCGGCTTCATTGGTTCTGGTGGTTGATCGCTGTGCTCGTGGTGGCTGGCGTCGCATGGTTTGCGATCCGATAACTTTGGAGCACCCCGCCGCTCAGGTCCTCTTTGCTACCTCGATCAACTCCCAAAACTTGGGATTTTGCTGCAGGGCTTCGTCCTCGGGCATCTTAAGCCCTGACCGGAAGAAAAAGTCCTTAAGGGTATGCCTGTTGAGGATCCGGTGGACCAGCAATCCCAATTCGTGCCGCTCAAAATAGACGCGGTAATCGCCGACGCGGAAGCGATGGAGAATGCGACCGGCGCGTTCGAGCTTGCCGAAGTCATCCAGCTCCGTGTGCATGACTTGTTGAGGCAGACCGCGAAATTCGCCGAGAACCTGCAATTGGAGTTCTTTGGGCATGCGCGCAAGCTCCGCCGCGCTCGTGGGATTGAAGATGATTTGGAAAGGGCGCATCAGGCAGTAGTTAGTTGAGAGTTGAGAGGAGTTCAACGCGTATGCGCGCTTGACTTTTGCAAGGTCCTCGGCTAAGCACCGCTGCAATCAGATTAAGAGTGTTAATTCTCAGGAGGCTTATGTTCAACTTTGAGAAATTAGAGGTCTGGAAGAAAGCTGTGGAATTGGCGGACTTGGTTTACGCACTCACGCGGTTATTTCCGGAAACCGAACGATTCGGCCTGACCAGCCAAATGCGTCGGGCCGCGGTTTCCATAAGTTCGAACATAGCCGAGGGGTCCTCTCGTTCTTCAAAACCGGATTTCTGCCGATTTGTGGAGGTCGCCGTCGGTTCCATATACGAAGTTGTCACGCAAGCGACAATTGCGAATCGACAGAAGCTAATCTCGCCTGAAAACTACTCGCGCCTTTGCGCTGCTTGCGAAGAACAATCCAAAATGCTAAGCGGACTCCGCAGGTCATTGATCTCGAAAAGCACGTCATGATTTTCTCTCAACTCTCGGCCATGCACCCTCAACTGAGCTGCTGGTAGCGCGTACGGGAATCGAACCCGTCTCACGAGCGACATGGTTTTAAGTGGTTCGGAGTGGTCGCAATCATTGGAGGTTTCAATGGTAGTGCAGGGCGTTTCCTGCACTACTTGCACTAAAAACCAAATGATGATTATGGCCTATCTGTATCACAAAAAACGCTCGCCGTATTGGTACATCCAGTACGTCGATTCGGAAAGGAAAAAACACGACAAATCTACCGGGCTTCGGGCAGATGACCCAAACGACACCGTGAAAGCAAAGATCCTCCGTGCGCAACTGGAGGCCAAGGAGTATCAGCGAGTGCCCGTAGTCAATGGTGCAGCTTGGGATTCATGGGTTCCAAAATTCTTCGTGCGACATTGCGAAAGTCCGAAGACATTGGAAAGGTACGAAGACGCCTGGAAATGGCTCGCTTTGTGGTTGCAACGCGAGCGCATTCACAGTCCCCGGCAAATCACCTATCGCCTCGGGGTTGAGTACGTGGATTGGCGAACCACGTTCAAAAAACGCACCGGGAAAACCGTTGGCAGAAATACCGCGATCCTTGAATTGAAGATTCTCTCACTCATCATGGGCGAAGCGGTTCGCATGGGGCATGCAGACGCGAATCCCCTGGCGAGCATCAAAATCCGACGCGACAAGCCAGCAAAGAAGCCTGAGCTGACAGACGAAGACATTCTGCGGATTCGTCAAGCACTGCCAGATGAACCGGAATGGATGCAAGTATCCTTCGCGATAAGTCTCAACACTGGTTGCAGACTTCGAGAAACTCGGATTCCGCTGGATTGTGTGGGTTTCCGAGAAAACAAAATCACCTTCCCAAGTCCGAAAGGAGGGGAAGATCGCGCGTTTTCGATCCCCATGCCGACTGCGATCAGGCCTTTATTAGACCGGTTGAAAGCACAGAAACGGTCACACACACTGGAATTCCCTTTCCAACCTTCGCGCAGATGGCAGCAGTTCTTTATCAAAATCAACATGCCGCACCTTTGCTTTCATTGCCTGCGGGTGACGTATGTCAACCGCCTACGCCGGGCGTGTGTCCCCCGCGAGGTCGCTATGCGTTTGGTGAATCACGCTTCAGAACTTGTTCATCAGATTTACCAGCGTGAACGGGTGGAAGATGTCGTTCAATGGCGTGACGCCGTGCAATTTCCCGCAAACAATTGCCAAAGGCTTGAAATGGAGCTGCACACTCCGAGCGTGACATCCTAAGCGCCATCCCTCCCGGCGAAGCGAGCGCAGTCAATGTGGAGGCGGGGGACGGCGGGGCGCACTACATTGACGGCGCGAGCACGCCATATAATTTAGGGCGCGGGGCACGCTCCGGTTCGAACATTTTGTTCTCGATCTCTGACCCTTTGGAGGATTTCCATCCGAAAGAATCATTCAGAGTCATGCTAAAACAGAATGAGGTTTCGGTCGACGTCGCGTTTAAACAACAATGTCGCGTTTCAACAATCGTTTGCACCCGCACGCGAGCACGAACCGGGATATACATAATGGCAACTCATTACCCGAGCGCGAAGCGATGGATTACCCGGAAGCAATTATAAAATGCGTCGCACCAATTCGGATTTGCGATTTGGGCGGGTGGACGGATACTTGGTTTGCCGAAAGAGGCTGCGTCCTCAACATAGCGGTTTTCCCCTCGGTTGAGGTCACCGTCCGGACCCGCAAAAGAGAGCAGGGCGAACCGCAAATCACGATTTTTGCAGAGAACTACAACGACAGGTACGATATCCAGACCAAACCGCGCGCCTGGAGGAAGCACCCGCTCATTGAAGCCGCCTTCAGATTATTCAAGCTGCCTGGGGACCTGCACCTCGGGGTGACGATTTTTTCCGAGGCGCCCGCGGGCGCCTCGACCGGGACATCAGCAGCGGTTTCGGTCGCTCTCCTGGGCGCCATGGACCTCCTCGCGGGCCGGTCACTGACCAGCCACGAAATCGCAAGCAAGGCGCATTACATCGAATCCAAACTGTTGGGCATTCAATCCGGGATCCAGGACCAGATCAGCTCTGCGTACGGTGGGATTAACTTCATCGAGATGACCAATTACCCGCAAGCCTCTGTCTCTCCGATAACCCTGGACGAACAATTGGCTTGGGAGTTGGAATCGCGGCTGGTCGTGATCTATTTGGGCGCCCCGCACTCATCCTCCGCAATCCATGAAATGGTCATCCGGCGTTTGGAACAATCCTCCGGCTATCGACGCCATCTGCAACCGTTGCGCGAAGCTGCTCTTGCCGGCAAGAACGCGCTTCTGCAGGGAGATCTGGATTTCTTCGGCCGGGCGATGGTTGCCAATACCGAAGCTCAGAAAATGCTCCACCCCGAGCTGATTGGCCAGCGCGCAAACATGGTGATCGCGGTTGCGCGCGAACATGGTGTTGTAGGCTATAAGGTCAACGGCGCCGGTGGTGTTGGCGGGTCGGTAACGCTCTTGGTCAAGGGCGGAGGCTCGGAAAAACACGACCTGATCCGAAGCATTGAGCGGGCATATCCGGAGTTCCGTCAAATCCCGGTCCTGCTGGCCCCGCCAGGGTTGCGTAGGTGGCTGAGCTCGGAGGTTGAACCAATCCGCGGAGCAGGGAATCGTGCAGCCGAAGACGACCGGCGAATGTGGGGACTCAACGGGGTTCGGCGGATTGCCCTCTGAAAACGAGGCCCCGACACCCCTGGCAATTGTACGACTGCGAGGTTCCATGCACAAGAAAACTAAAATCCTCATCATCACCGACAGCCCCGTCCTCCCCACCGGGTTGGCCGAGACCACGCGTCTGATTTTCGGGGGACTGCTTGAACGGCACCCCGACGAGTATGAACTCCACCAAATCGGATTGTTCCAGTGTTACGCGGTCACCACACCGAAGTGGCCGGTCTATCCAACCCGCACAATCAAGGACCGCTCCGGTAAACTGAACTTCGCGCCCGACGACAAATATGCTGAGAAAACGTTCTTTAATCTCTTGCCGAAACTTCAACCGGACATCGTGTTCGTGTTTGGAGATCCACAAAACGTGCTGCACTTCTGCCAGCCCAAAGCGCAACGGCGTTACCGGCTTGTAACTTATGTGACTTTCGATGGACTTCCGGTAATGCAGGAATTAGGCCCAATACTTAGTCGTGCAGACTTGATCCTGACGATGAGCGAATTCTCCAAGGAAATCATCGGCCGCTCGTCCAACGCCTTTTTACGGCACAAATTGGATTATGTGTACGCTCCGGCGGACACGGTGCGTTTCACTCCGGCCTGCGAAGCGCTCAAAGCTGAGATGCGCCGTGACCTTCTGCCACCATGGATGCCACAGAATGCTTTTCTGCTGGGGTGGGTAGGTCGAAACCAGTGGCGTAAGCAGGTTTGGGTTCAATACAAAGTGCTTCATTACCTGCGCACTGGCAAATACCTCCTGTGCCACGATTGCGGCAAAGTCAGCCTGTTTGATTGGGATCCGAGCCGACAAATTCATCTCGATGAGCTCCGGCTCACGCTGGAGGCCAGGCCTGATTACAAATACGATGCCTGCGCCCACTGCCGTTCACACTGCGTCGAACCAGCAAAACCTCTTTCTGACGTGTTTCTTTGGTGCCACATGGCGGAAGAACCGAAGGACGAGTGGCCGGCCCGGTGGATCGAGCGCCAGTTCGGAGTCGAGCGTGGGCGAGACCTCTGGTACACGCCGGGCCATCAGCTGAGGGCCGGCCTATCTCCAGATGACATGCCAATGCTCTATAGGCTCTGGGATTGCTTTCTGTACCTAAGCGGAGGCGAGGGCTTTGGCGTACCCGCCTGGGAAGCAATGTGCTCTGGTCTGCCCTCGGTGTACACCAATTACTCGGCACACGGTGAGTTCCTGACGCGAGCCGGTGCGGGAATTCCGGTGGGCGGCGTGCTCCAACCGGAGCGGGAAAGTTGCGTTTGGCGCATGCTGGCCGATGTGCCTCAGGCCGTTGAAGCGATCAGGCGGCTCTATCTCGATCGGGATCTGAGGACCACAGTCGGTGCAAATGGACGCAGGTTTGTCGAACAATTCGCGACCGATTCTCAAGTCGAAAGATGGCATCGAATCTTCCAAGAGGTAACCAGGGAATCATAGGAACCACGCGCCGATTGCGAGTACCTTAGCGCATAAAACCTAATGTCCCCTTCCACAATCTCCTGAGCAATCGGTACCGCGCGGTTGTGATCGTGCAAGGACGCATGCACCGCTCCAATAGATCCAGCGCGCATACCGAAATCTGAACGCTCGAACATTTGGGATGCGTAGGAGACCGGCGTTTGGCCTGCCGGTCGCTAGGTCATTAGGGGTTCAACCTCCCGGCTTGAGCAACCGTGCCTTCACATCGTCGGGGAGGTTAGAAGTCTGGATCCACGAGCGCGCGGCGGATTGGTCTACGTCCATCCAAGCCCTAGCAACGTTCTGCATCTGGAAAAGCCTCTCATCATCGTTTCCAATCGACGCAGCCCAGGTAGCAGCGGCTACCGGGTCCTGATGGGCGACCACACCAACGAATGCACCAACCGCGGCGTCCCGGCTCGGATCTGTAGCAAGCCCTTGCAGCCAATTCGCCGCAGCCACTGGATCTTTGATGGCCCAACCGATCATCAGATCCTGCACCGACTGATCTTTCAGCTTCCCAGCGGGGAATTCGTTAACCCATGTCGCCGCAGATGCTGGATCAAGCGCCGCCCACGATGTCAAAATGCTTCCGACAGCAGCGTTTTGAGTGTCACCTCCGGGTAAGCTGGCGGCGAAGTTAGCGGCATCGACAGGCGACTGGCGAGTCCAAGCCAATGCGGCAAGGGATACTGCGTCGCGCTGTGCACCTCCCGCGAGATTCTCGACAGCCCAGTTTGCGGCACCAACAGCGTCAGTCGAGGCCCACTCCCTCACAAGCGTGCTGGCCAAAGTGCTTTGGAGCCTACCTGCTGGTTGAGACAGGACAAAATTAGCCGCGGCACTCGGGTCGGTACCAGCCCACGCGCTGACAATTTGTTGCATCGCCTGGCTGTGATCGGTGCCCGCAGGCAAGTTCTGCGCCCAAGCTGCAGCAGAGGCGGGATCAGTAGAGCCCCATACACCTGCGAGCGCGCTAACAGCGGTGTCCCTCGCCCGCCCCGGACCAAGTGATAGCGCCAGTGTAGCCGCAGCTTGCGGGTCGCTTTGGCCGAGCTGTGCAGTCAGCGTCTGCAAGGCCTCAGCCTTGGCCGATCGATTCGTAAGTTGTTGAACCCACAAAATGGCTGCGTTGACATCGCTATCAGCCAGTCCAGAAACCACACTGGCGATCGCCGAATTCTTAGATTGCCCTTCGGGCAGGGAGATCGCAAGGTCACCAGCCAGTTTCGGGTCCACATATACGAGCGAATCACACAAGCTGCGAATTACCTCCGGTCTTAACTGGTTTTCCGGAAGGCTCTTTACCCACTGAATCGCTGCCCCTGGGTCCGCGGTTGACCAAGCGACTGCTATGCACCCCAGGACGCCCCGATCGTTGTTGCCCTGGGCGGCAGCAGCGGCGGCAGCTGGGTCCTTTTCCGCCCATTGGCGGAATAACATCTGTCGCAGGACGGACGTTGCGGACGAGGGCTTAATCGATTTCAGAAACTCCAGGGCGATGCTTGGGTCCTGGGCCGTCAGTGCGCCAATCGCCCCCTGTAACAATTGGTTCTTCTCCCAGCCATTGGGAAGGTCTTTCAACCACTTCATCGCGCTCGCTGAGTCCTTTTCCACCCATCCCTCCAGCACGGCTGAGAGAACTGAGGAGCGCCAACGCGATGTCGGCAAAGCCTGCGCATAGGCCAGTGCCGCTTGGCTATCGAGCCGCGCCCATCGGGCGAGCACCCACTGGATAAGGCCGGAGCGGACTTGTTGTTCGGGCCGCTTGGCTAACAGCTTCAGGGCGCCAGCGAAATCCGACGGGTCGACCGCCCTGGCGAGCCGGTGCAGAAGCTCCTCACGCAGTTCGCAGGGTGTCACAGCAAAAATCTCACGCAAGGCAGCATCAAGTTGATCCGTCCTAACGCACCCCGGAACTGATATTGGCAAAGAATCAGGTCGCGTGGGTTGCGAAGTCGCTTCTCGCCTTGGTGACGCGGGCTGACCTACAGTTGTGCTTGCTTGTGTGGTACCTAGCGAAGTCGAGAGCGCATGACTAAGGCCCACTCCCAAAAGAACGCCGACGGCCAGGGAGAGCACACTGGAAACTGTCATCTTCAGGTTCACAAACGCAACCAGGATATCGGTGGTGAAGACTGCTGCAAGTTGTGTCCGGAGGCGTTAGCAAGCCGGTTAATCGTCAAACCTAAACAGGTCGAGCCGATGTTCTGCGGAAGAGGCGATTCCGGAATTGAAGCAGACGTGCCCACTGCACTGAGCCCCATTCCCGCCACAGCATATTGAGGCTGGCCAAAAACCAGTAGAGCGCCAGGAATTGAAAAAGGACCTCAGCCAACCCTTTCGGCAGCGGCAGGCGATCAGTCAAATGTCCCAAACAGGGACAGAGATGCACCCCAAGGATGTAATCGCCAAAATGATACAACAGGAAATTGCCACTGAGCCAGAGCAGTGCCAAGCATCGCTTCAGATCACTACGGCTCTTACACAAAAAAAGAGCCACAACGATCTCCAACAAGCCGACCGAAATCATCAGCGGCCGATAGCCGATCCTAAGAAGTTCGTCTTGTAATTGAAGCACCTTTGCGTCTCCTGTGGCAGCGTAAAGCTTAGCGAGTGCGGTCATTATCAGCAGCCCTCCGCTGATTTTGAAAAACCATGTCTGTTGCCCCGAGCTCATCCTGACTATGGACTGAAACCCTTGTTATGAGGTAGATGGTCATTATTCCAGCGACAGGCCTGCTCCTCTTTCCTTATGTCAAACAGCCGGTCGCCCCTCAGGTTCTCGATATGGCCGTCGCAAAATCCAACATTCCACTTTCCGCTATGGCGTTGCAGAAGCATCCTCACTGATGGCGCATCCGCTGGGAGCCCGAAGACCGACGCGTTGTAGAGACTCCCCGGGTAGAAAACGTGGCTCAGATCAAATGCCCCGCTCGGGACGTGGACAGGATATTGGACGTCACTTTGCGATAAGAATGGTGCGTCGGCCATCCCGATCATATCGCTCGGATAGACCACTTGGCTCTCACGGTTCAGTACGGTTACGTTTGGTCCCCCGCTATAGCCGCCCAAGCCCAGAGTTTGAGGAACCATGTCGACAGGAGCTACCCCCCAGTTATTGTAGCCGTAGCTTACATAATTTCCAGCCGCTGTATCTTCCGTTCCATGGCGCAGAAACTCCCCTCGAACACGGTTATAACCAGGACAGGCATACACACCCTGCCTTGGCCCGAGATAGATATAGGACCCGTTGACATTAGTGTAATTGTCTTCGGGCCAAGATGCCCTCAAAATGGGCCGGAGGGCAGACGAAAACAGACTCGCATCAGGATACACGCCTTCTTGTTGTGAATAAATGCTCACCGAAATCATGATCTGACGCAGGTTGCTCTTGCATACTGCCGAATCGGCCGAGGATTTTGCCCGGTTCAACGCCGGGAGTAATAGCGCCGCGAGAATGCCGATGACTGCAAGAACGACCAGCAACTCGATCAGCGTGAACGCTTTGATTCTTGCTCTCACTTGACTCCGTTTGTTCTGTCCCAGTATCCAACGAGGTGCCGGCCACATCCCACCCGGGGACGCGCCGGCGCCTCGCTCTCCGAGGAGTAGCGAACGTTAACACGTCAGCGAGCTCTTAGCAAGAGGGACCACTGCTCGTGGAATTCGGCGTCAGGATGATTTGGGGTGTTTGTAAAGTAGTGTCGATAGTGCCCTTCTGCCAATCGGGAACCGAGACATTATGGAGTGAATAGTCCTTAAACGTGGCGGGGCCGTGGCAATAGTCCGTAGTTCCGGCGCTGTGATTTTGGTTTCCTCCGCTGGCGACACTGTACACAAAGTTAGCTGATTGGCTGAACCACCAGTCCGATGTTGCGGTAAAGTTCGACGGACCGCTGCCGTCTGCCCATGTAAGATCATCCACCTTGGCGCCACTCAACACGCATAGAAAGCTGGTAGTTTGGACCCAACAAGCTTCCGCGTAAGTGGCGGCGAGCAGTCCTCCCACTAGGAGGGACTTTTGAAGTTTGAATTTGTATTTCATAGTGCACTTTTCCTTTCGTTTTTGGTTTGTTGTTTCTTTGCTTCTTTCGCCCTCGCCATGAGAGCGATAATCGCAATGTTCATTCCTCCCCAGGCTCCATAAAAAACCGTCCGTAGCGTACGAGTCGGCTTGTTGGAAAGGTTTGGGGCGGTGGTAAATGAGTAAGCCAACTGAAGCACGCCGTTCGTAGTTCGATCGTAGATTGCGTTATTTGTGTAGATGTGCCCCTGCCATCCATTTTGGCGGGCAAACTCGGCCGCCGCGAATACCTCTTGAGCGAGCGGATTGTTGGCAGATTGGAAATCAAGGATTCTCCACTCGTCGAGGTCGAGTTCCGCTTCGGCAGCCTTTTCCTTGCCGAGGTCTTTCCTAATCCAAAAGTTCGTAATGACTGTTGGTGGCATTGAGTACGACCGCGCGGGACCATATCCGTAGCGCAGCGCGTAGTAATTGGTTCGGTGCGGAAGCGCATAGCACACGGTCATCTCCCTTGGAGGCCCATCAACCCCCGGCATAACTTCACCAGAAACGAGCAGGCGTTGCCCATCGACTTTCGACTCCACGTGGAATCTGTTTCCGTCCCACCGGACAGACCCAATTCCAACAAACATGATACCCAAGTTAAGTACTTGACGTAACGGGTCTTGCAGCCATTCGCTCGTGTAAAAGATGGAAACGGTTTTACCAGCGACCGTAGGATCCCGGTCATCCCAGGTCGTAAAGCGCTCCCCGCGTTCCAATAGGGCGTGCTCATGTCCAGACCACGACACGAGTTCTCCTGCGACCGCCAAGTTTGTCACGTCGGAAGGCGCGGTCAATTTCCTGAAGAGCAGTCCATTCGTTTGCCATCTCGCCTGGAAATACTCGAAGCTGGTTGAGTGGGCGAAGCTACCATCCAGCGGTCGAGCACCCCCGCCCATCGGAACTTTCTGTTGGAACACTAGGTTTGAAATGACGGGCGGGTGGGAAATGAAATTTTTGAACTCTTCGAGGGCCAAGTTTGCGCTGTCGGCTGATGTGGCGCGATCAGTGAATGCGCCCACTGTCACCGCCAAGACCGGCGCGAACCGGAGGATTTCGCGCAGGGAGGGTTTCAGTTTACGTTTTGACTTGGCCATGGTTTCCTTTCTATCACGGCGATTGGATGAATGAAATAGTCAGAAATAACTACTCGAGATGACTGTAAATCCTGAGCGCTTCAATTGCGCTGTGCGCGCCCAATTTTGCCAGAATGGAGGCCCTGTGATTGTTAACAGTGTTGGTGCTGATCTTCAACGCTTCGGCGATCTGTTTCGAAGCGTGTCCGGCCCCGATCAGCTTTAGGATTTGCTCCTCGCGGTTTGTTAATGGCCTGCGCTCGGGCCGTGATAGCGCGCTGCTTGCACGGTAAGCAAAGCGCGACACGCTAAAGAAAGAGGTAGTCATGTCGGACTCGACTCTCAACGCGCACCGGGTCCTCTTCAACCAATGTCTGTTGTTCGAACGCGACATTGTTGTAGGAAAGCGACGCAGATTCAAAAGCTGAAATGCTGAAATCGCCGAAATCGCCGAAACTCTGAAAGAGATAGCTTAGGGAATGCAACGGCGTGGCCTAGGTCTTGGCCGTCCGGACTAATTTGTCTGGCGAGGCGCGAAGGTCTGGGGTGGTGCGAGATAAATCGACTTGAATTCGTGGCACAGATGCGCGCTGTTGGCGAACTTCAATTCTGAAACCACGGCTTTATCGGACCAGCCCTGTGAAATGAAATCGCGAGCCAACTGGCATCTCAGTTCTCTCATCCAGCGCCTTGGGGGCTTGCCGAAGCGAAGGGTAAAGAAGCGTTCCAACTGGCGAACCGATACGCCGCTAAGGGCGGCCATGGCTGACGGGCGAAAGTCCGCCTTGCGAGCCAACGACACCCAATCCTGAACTGCATCAAGGCCGCTCTTCATTGGAGCTCCCCTTTCCGCAAAAACGCCAAACTATCAAACTTGCTCTTCAAAAACCAGTGTTGAACCCCTCACCGACCAACGAGTCTGGCTTCCGATCTAGCGCAGCTTTAGCTATTTCCTTACGTGAATATTCCTAATTATTAGCACAACGCCGGAGGTTGCAAGGACGTGAATTGTTGAATGATTGTTTACAATACGGGAGCCCCGCGTGTGTTGACGTGGCTGTCGCAGAATACCAAATGTGCGGCAGAAGAGTTCCGAGGGTGCTTAGGTCAGTCGAGGACGCAAACCAAAAAGCTTGACCCGCAGATTCCAGGCGTCACGACCGGATGAGAAATTTGTCAACTAGTTCCCGGCGTGAGTGCACCTTGAGCTTCTTGAAGAGTCGATGGGTGTGAGTGTGAACCGTTGCCTCACTGATATTGAGTGCGGTGGAGATTCCCTTAGCCGTCTGACCGCGAAGCAGGCCGGCCAGGATATCTTCCTGCCGCTCCGAGAGCTTCGCGATCGGCGCGGAGATTTCTGAGCTTGTGAAAGATTCTCAGCATGTGTGGCACGGCCGTTTTGCCCAGAACGCCACCCCACCTAAACACGTCATTAATTGCGTCCAATGCGTCTTCGATCGTGCAGGGCTTGATTAAAAATCCCTGGGCGCCAGCCATCGCCCCCCTGAGCAACGTCGAATCTTCCGGGTGTCCGGTGATAACCACGATACGCAATTGGGGCAAAAGTGCCAAAAGTCTCTCGGTACATTCGATCCCGGACATGTCGGGCAGGAAGAGATCCATCAAGACAAGATCCGGCTGCTGCTCTGGCAAGTGCTGCAGCGCCTCTCTCGCGCTGCCGTAAGAACCGATCAGTTGGAAATGCCCCAGATCAGCAATGCTCTTGAAGAAGTCCCGTAGCTCCGGGTCGTCGTCCACAACGGCTATTGTGGCTCTGGCTCTCTTCGTCATGCCGCTCCCGGTCTCTCGGGTACTCATCGACTCATCTCCAGCTCGCTTCCTGTTCCAACAGCTCCAGTTCTGCCTCCGGGTGCGTGACCGTCGGAAAGTCGCCTTTGATCTACGATTCCGAATTCTCACGCCGTGACACGAACTACCGAAGTAACGTCGGCCCTCTGTCGCGACGCTGCCCAAGCTATTCTATGTCAACTCGAAAAGCAATTTCACACCTTGTTGAATGGTTGTTTACATGGCCGCCGCAATTACGCCGAGGCGATTTTTGGGCGAATGCTATAAAAAAGGTCCCTCAAAGGTGTGTTGCTGAGGGTCTGAAAATTGATTGCGGGTGGCTGGATTTGAACTTGCCAGAGCAAGTCGAGTCATCAAGAAAACATCACACACGGAGTTCGCGAAGCATGCGAGACGCTGTTTGACGCCAGAGGTAAACCTGCCGTGACGGGACGTCACGTGGTCCGCGGTGCGGTTCGCGCGTCGATGGGGTTGCCGAGGAACATCCCGAAACTTCTTCAGAGCAAGTATCCGCAGTTCAAGACAACAGACGCTTGGGAAAAGGTCATCGTGAGTTGCTCGCTTGTCATAGCGCGGACAGTTGGCCGCAAATCGCTGCAGATAGGTCTGGATTGGCTCTGTAATGAAACGGGGACGAAGACTGGTCGCGGCCATGCGCTGGACATAAACTTGGGCTGGATGCGAATAAAACGCAGGTGGTTCTGGGAAAGCACAGGTGGTGCTTATGGCAGTGGACTGTTCACGGTCATGGACAAGTTGCGGCGACTGCCAAGTCACGGACTGAACGCGGACAGGGACTGACCGAGTTTGGGGACATTGCTCGCGTATAGCCCAACAGTTGTCGGGCCATTTGTGTGAACCCGTCGCGGACGCAGTGGGTAACTACCTGGACGTTGCGTGGGCGCCGCCATGCCAACGTGAGCACTTGCGCGGAAATGCTTCCGGATATTGCCTGGACGATCCGCACGAAGCTGTGCGGGCGAATCCCGCGTATTACGGCAGCCTTCCCGCGGACAGCGGCCAGGATATCGCGCGGATACTGGCGTTCGCGGCAGCCTTATTTTTGATAAGGGGATGGTGTCTAACCAAAATGAACGGCTTTCCATTTCCGGAAAGCCGCAACAAATGGCGTTCGGCTGAACGCCTCAAAACTCACGCACTGATGCGGAAATTCCGACGCACTGAACGGGAGTTTGAAACCGGAAGCGCAACGGAGCGGGTCGGGAGTGGAATGAACAGACGACGGCGAAGTGGAGCGCGGTTTCAGAAACGCCCGTTGAGTGCGCCACCGTATAGGTGCATGCGAAGCGATTTGTCTGCGCGGTCGGCGAGGCATGAGCAAAACCGGGCGGCCAAAGTGCCGGACATTACGTCAGATGGATATGCTCTTTGATTTTTTGTAGCCTTGCTCCAACTGTTGTTCCTGAAATCGCCTGATCTTTTCGTGCTGGCTTTTGGCGATGACGGTCAACGGGAGAATCTCCGGCCAGTTGATCTGGTGCTTGCTGCCTATTTTCCTAGCGCGATGGTTGGTCGTCAATTTCAACACCTGATTGGCCGCACCTAGCCAGTGCCTTGCCGGAATCTGGCCACTTTCGACCTGTTGCAGGAATTCACTCAAGAACGCGCGGACACAGGGAAGCAAAATCCTAAGGTGTGCCACGTCGTGGCGCTTTTCCTGGGGCACACTGGCAGCCAATTCCAGTTTGCAGGCGAGCAATGAAATGGGATCGAGCACCCGGATGGTTCTCCCGTCCCACTCTGCCTGAACCGCCAGCGCGTCCACCGAACCTGAAACACCGGGAATCCGCCGAACAATTTCAATGTTTGATTTCAAGCCGCCAATCTGGAAGGGGATGGTTCCCGCCAGCGCAGTCATCTCCACTTTATGTGGATAACCCGCCGACAGTCCCAATTGGAGAGCGATGCGCCGCACATCATCGGAACTGCCTTTGAAATCAATGTCTTCGCTCGTGAACGGCTGTAATGGTTTAAGCTGTGGTTCAGCGGGAAGATATCGTTCTGCCCAATAGTTGACCGCCTGGCCACCGATGAGAAGATAAGGTTGTCCCGACGCGTCGCGTATCTTGAGAACTTCCGAAAACTGCTGGAGGGAAAAACCCACCGCTACGCCCATTTAGACATGGCACGGGCGACCTGTTTGAAATTGGTGATGCGCCACTTGGCACCATTGCCCACCAGCGACGCCCGTTTCTGAAGCGCCGCTGCCGTTTGCGGACTGCGGCGAGCCTTGCGCGCAGCCGCCATGCGACTTCGCGCTTCCTGCCGCTTCACTTCATTAAAGTCCACCGTCTTCACCTGACCAACCCATACCGCAATCAGGGGAAAGAAGCAAGTTTGTGCACTGTAGGACTTAGTATTGAACGGCCATTCGCGGCGCTGTCTGGCCAGGTTCTGAGTGCCCGCAGGAAAGCCGGCCAGTCAAAGCGCTGACAAGGAGGCTTCCATCCCGTGTATCACATACATCTCCGCGTCACCCATTTCTGTCAAACTGACCAACATTAGATGAACTCGCATTTCAGGTCATGAACACGGGTGCGCTGGGGATTAACCGATTGTGCGCGAACCATGCAAAGCTCGGCCTGGATATTGAATAACATCGTCTCGTATGTTTAGCGCGGTCGTCCATAAAGACCTGGCCTCCGCCGAAGGTTACTTCGTCGAACACCTGGCGCAAAACGACTACTACGCCGCCGGGGAAATTCGTCCCGGCCGGTGGATCGGCGTCGGTGCGGAACGATTGGGATTGAGCGCAGGGCAACACGTCACCCGCGAACAGTTTTATGGGTTGTGCGAGAACCAGCAACCGCAAACCAGGGAACGGCTGACGTTACGACAGAATGAAAAGGATAAGCGCCGGGTGTTCTTCGACTTTACCTGTTCGCCGCCCAAGTCGGTGTCTGTCCTGGCTGTGGTTATGGAAGACGTGCGACTGGTCGAAGCTCACGAGGACGCGGCTCGAATTGCTTTCCGCGAACTGGAAACATATGCGGCAACGCGAGTGCGCAAGGCAGGTAACCAGCAGAATCGCGCGACCGGCAATCTGATTGCGGCCGCCTTCGTTCACACGAGTTCGCGCGCGCTAGACCCGCAACTGCACACGCATTTCACCGTCTTTAACGCCACGTTTGATGAAAGCGAGCAATGCTGGAAGGCCTTACAGGCAGGCGCGATGTATGACGCGATTCGTTACGCTACGGCGGTCTATCGTAACGAACTGGCGCGGCGGGTGCGGGAGATTGGCTATCGCACCACGCCGGCCCGGCACGGGTTTGACATCGAAGGGGTGAGTGACGCCGTGATGAGGAAGTTTTCCAAACGCGCCCAGGAGGTAAAAAGAGTCGTCGGTGAGATGGAGCAAAAGCTCGGGCGTAAACTCTCGAACAACGAGGTGTCGTATGCCGTGCACCAAAGCCGGACTAAGAAGCTCAAAGGTATTTCGACCTCTGAAGTCCGTGAACGCCAACTGGCACAGTTATCCGGCGAAGAAGTTCAATCGTTACGGTCGCTCGCCGGTTCTACACAACCGGGTCAAACCACTGGCAAGGAGTGCGAGCGGGAGTCGTTGGCTCATGCGGTTGCTCACGTCTTCGAGCGCCAGTCGGTGGTGCCGGAGCATGAGTTGTTGTCTGCTGCCCTGTCCCACCGTCAAGGCGAGGTGGACTTGCAGCGATTGAAGCGGGAGTTGCGGCAGTCGCCGGAGGTGGTGATAACGGAACGGGGATTGTCCACGTACAAGATTCTGGAAACCGAACTGTCCCTGATTCAAACCGTTAACATGGGCCGCGACTCGGTCGCGCCTTTGCATCCCAATTATCAACCTAGCGACTGGTTTGGCGAAGATCAGCGCCGGGCCATCCTGCACATCCTGAACACGAGCGACCGGATCACCGGCCTGCGTGGTCTCGCTGGCACGGGCAAGACCACTGCGTTGCGTGAATTGGTCAACGCCTGCCGTGTAGCCGGCATTGAACCGTTGTTCTGCGCGCCCACTGCGGCGGCTACGGACGTTCTCCGCAAGGACGGATTTGACGCTACCACGCTGCAAAGTCTGTTGTCGTCCAATCCCTCACTGTCCGAGCGCAACTTGATCGTGCTTGATGAAGCCGGGGCGGTGGGAATTGACGACATGAAACGGTTGTTTGACATTGCGAACAAGTGCCGCCTCGTTCTCTCTGGCGACACTGGCCAACACGCCTCGGTCGCTCGTGGTGATGCGCTACGGATCTTGGAGCAACACTCCGGCTTGCAGTCTGGCCAATTGACGCGCATCAGGCGTCAACGTCAGGCGGAATATCGACGGGCGGTCGAATTGGCGGCGCAAAAGCGTTCAGCAGAATCGTTCGCGCAATTGGAACGAATGGACGCCGTTACCGAACTTTCTGGCAGCGAAGTTTATGCCGCGGCTGCTCAAGCGTATCTGAAAGCCCTGAAACACACTCAAAGTGTCCTGTTGGTCGCGCCGACGTGGGCGGAGATTGAGGCGGTGACAGAGAAAATTCGCACATCATTGAAATCCTCCGGCGCGGTTTCCGGTGATGAACAGGACTTGCGAGTCTTTGATTCGCTCTCGTGGACCGATGCGCAAAAACGGGATGTGCGGCAATATCGGCCCGGCATGATGCTGCGTTTTCATCAAACCAAACATGGCTTTGAACGCGGGGAGACAGTGGAGGTTGTGACCGCAGGTGATGCGCTTACAGTTCGGCGAAAAGATGGATTAACGATGCCACTGAATCCCGCGTTGCTGGCCAAGTGTGTGGACACGGGTGAATCTCGAATGTTGAAAGTCGCCGTCGGCGACAAATTGCTCCTGCAAGCCAACGCGGTGGCGGGGCGCCAGCGCTTCATCAACGGTGAAGTGGTCCAGGTGAAAGCAATTCAAGCCGGCGACATTCTGCTAACCGATGGCCGTGTCATTCCTGAACACTACCGCACGTTCACCCTCGGCTACGCGGTCACTTCCCATGCCGCCCAAGGCAAGACGGTGGATGAAGTGCTGGTTGTCGCCTCTTCGCGTTCGTTGCCAGCGATCAACCAGCAACAATTCTATGTCAGCATTTCGCGTGGCCGTGAATGCTGCCAAGTATTTACGGATGACAAGGATCTGTTGCGTTCGCACGTCACGGACTCCAGCACCCGTGTCGCCGCGGTCGAGGCCGTGCCACCTGCCACGATTCGCCGGCACAACTTGCTGCGGCGTATTTTGCAGTGGGCCGAGCATATCGGTGAGCTGGTACGACTGAACGCCGTCTTGCGGACACAACGGCCCACTCACTCATCCCGCAGAATTTCGTCACGCGAACATATCCACACTTATGAAAACAACCGAAAGGGAGTCTCCATCCACTGAAGCGCCGGCACAGCGCAATCCCTGCCACGATACGACGGACAAGCATTTGTTTGCCCTCTGCGTCACCGCTGATGACGGCCACGACTATTTCTTTGGCACAACCCAATTCATTGAAGCGGAACTCGCGGCCAATGACGCCCTCGAGAAAAGTGAAAACGCGCCGACCGAACGCCTGGACCTCCGCTATGCCACTGGAGAAGCGGTCATCCTCGGCCAGAGTCTGCGGCGCCTGGCTCAACTGATCCAGCGCGGGGAACTGGAGAACATAAGGCCGCTCGACCGGCGATATGCTGGACTTCGCTACACCGGCCCGATCATTTCATCCATTGTCGTAACTCGAAAGGAAGTCGTATGAATCCAATCCCTTTCTCAGAGCGGCCGAGTTCGGGCTAGCTGGAAGATTGTAATGTGACGAGTGACAAACAATTGAGGGGAATCAAGCTGCAGGCCGTTCGCATGAAGCGTGACGCAGACCAGGCTCTGAACATAAAGGAGTTTGCGGTGCTGGCGGGCGTTTCCTATTCAGTCGCGCGCGAGTGGTTTCATCTGCCTGGATTTCCGGCACTGCTTGGAAAAGTGTTTTGGAGTGATTTCATGCTTTGGCGCCGAAGTCAAAGCCGACCGAAATCCCTGCCGAGTGTCAATACCTCCGAAAACGGCGAAGCCGAATACAAACTGACTCCACACAAAGCTTCTCCGCAATGGCCCGCGCGAGCGGCAAGCATCCTCGCTGAGGTCCACTAAAGCGACCGCGCGATCCATCTCAACGATTCTGGCGAATCACTGTTCCCAGCAGCTCTTGCGACTGATTCCGTTCAGAACTCTCATTCGCCCTTGAGCAATTCATTTCCCAAAAACTGTGAGGAGCGACTTGATTTTCCTGCACTCTTCCTGCATTTTTGCGTAAGTTATTGAGCTTCAATGGTAGCGCGTACGGGAATCGAACCCGTCTTTCAGCCTTGAGAGGGCCGTGTCCTAGCCGATAGACGAACGCGCCGCTGGCAACTTCTCAATGCTAGTCGCCGCGGTTGGGTTGTCAACGGGCTGTTTGAATCGGTTGACTCGGCTGCGCGTCGGTGCAGCGCGGCGCTTGTATCTTGCTTTCCCAATGCCTTTTGAATTCTTTCCGCCCCTGTGTGGTTCTGCCATAATCTTGGCCATGAAAAGCAGGTCACGGTTCACGCGCAGTTTGATGTCCGCTTTGGCGATGCTGGTCTGCAATTCGTTCATGCCGGCTTTGTGGGCGACCTCGGCGTCCACTGAGTTCGTAGGCTGGAGCACAAATGGCCCGGCGGTGTACCGCCTGCGATTCGTCGGGACACAGGTTATGCCCGGGCTACCGGTCTCGCTCAGTCCGCCGCCTGCCGATTTGCCTCCCGAGGTGCGTCGTGCCATGCTGGTTTTTCGGGCGGCGTCCAACGTTACTACGATCACAAACACTAAACCGGTCTTCGACCATTTTGTGGCGGGCTCACTCAACAACACGGTCTGGACCAACTTCATTGCGCATACGAATGGCCGATCCATGCAGATTTGGAGCGAGAGGTCGCAGCCGTTCGGGTGGCCGTTGCGCGACCCCGTTGTGAAATGGAATCCCAAATCGCTGATCTGGGGAATGCGAGGAATGACAGCCCTTTCGCCTTCCTGGCAATACGAGGGTCCGATTGGTTTCATGCCCATCACCGCTCTGACGCGGCGTCACGGTTATACTAGAGGCCACGCAATGGGTCCTGATCGAGTCGGGAATTCCTATGCGGGCAGGAAAGTCTGGTTTGTTACCCGGAACAATCAAATCGTCCAGAGGACCATTCTCCACGAAATTGTGCGAACGGTGGAGACCAGCGGGCGCGATTATACCCTAATGCTTTTCAGCTCCGATCTGCCGGAAGCGATTGAGCCAATGCGAGTTGCGCGGCCTGAAGATGGCATCTACTCGAGCGGCCCTTCGCGCTACCCTTTTTGTCTCCACGCTCCCAATGTGGTGTTTGAAACGGAACAGGGAGGAAACGTCAGCGCAGAGGTTCCCGGGTTCCAAGTCGACACAATGAAGGGTGGCGACTCCGGCTCGCCAAATATGCTTCCCCTACCGGGGGAATTAGTGTTCTGGTCCGGCCGGACCTCATCCGGCGCCAGTCCTCAAATGCAGGTGGATATGGATACCCTTTGCCGGCTCGAAAGGCTTGATCCTGCCAAATACCAGCTTCAGTGGGTGGACCTTTCAGCCTATCCGAAATACTGACTGCAGTTTGTAATTAGTAATAAGTAATGAGCGCGCCGGTGAAATTTGGCTGGCATTTTCTGGTCAACGTACGTAGCATGGCATAATGAATCGCGGTGGAAAAACGCTGGTTTGCATGGCAGGCAGCCTCGCCGTTTGTGCTTTGGCACGTGGGATCACCTCCGATACCGCTGATAATCGTCCATACCAGGGCATAATCGATCGCAACGTTTTCAGTCTCAAACCGCCGCCGCCACCCCCAGACCCTTCAGAGGTAAACAAACCACAAGTCGTTAAAATCACTCTGACCGGAATTACGACAATCTTTGGCGACAAGCGAGTTTTGATGAAGACAGCGCCGCCGCCCGGCAAACCGAACGAGGGGCCCAAGAGCGAGCAGTCCTACATATTAACGCAGGGCCAACGAGAGGGCGACATCGAGGTCCTTGAAATTGATGAGAAAGCCGGGAGCGTAAAGGTGAACAATGGCGGAACAGTCCAGACGCTCACGTTTGAAAAAGACGGCGCCAAACTGCCCGCAACACAACCACCACCTGCTGCCGGGGTTCCAGGCGCAGCGCCGGGCATTCCGGGTCTTCCGTTACCTAAACCTGCGGCTGGCGTTGCTCCGGCCCCCGGTACGACCCCAACGTTTCAGTTGCCAACGCGGATTCCGCGTGTGCCTGGCATCGGTGGCCAGACCTCTATGGGCGCAGGGATGCTTCCCTCTCCTGGTATTGGCGGCGGGGCACAGGGATTCCTGCCCGGGAATACGACTTCTCCGACAGTCTCTCCCACAATTCCGGTAAGCGGCAGCCCAGGGAGTCAGACCCAAACGATTTTGCCGGGAAGCCAATTGACCCCGGAAGAACAGGCGATTGCAATCGAAGTAAATCGCCAGGCTGGAGGTCCAGGAGCAGCTTTGCTTCCGCCGACGATGCTAAGTCCTCACCCTGGCGAAGGGACCACTACCCCCGGCACTCAGAATCCGCAGAATCCGTTCCTGCAGTTCCCAGGCCGTCCCCCGACTCCGGGACAGTATTAATACCGTTGCTTTTCGAGGCAAAGGCCGGTGGCTCGATTGCCCTACCGCGCGATTATTTGAAGCCGGGCTCCCACTTTGAAACGGAAGAGAGGAACACAAGGGTCGCGTACTCCGGTTGAAGGGACGTCCGCCTGCAGGACCGCGCGAGGGCTAATCGAAGGGCCTCCTCTCCCCAGCCCTCTCCTCCTGGAGGAGGAGAGGGGGAATCTTCGGCCGTGATCTGGAGAGTCTGATCTCCAAGAAGAAGTGGCATGAGGCCCAATGAACTTCGGTTGAGACCCCCCTCCAAACCTGTTTCTTAGGCGGTTTTTGTAATTAAAGATTCGCACGCATTCGGAGGACGCGCTATCACACATCTCCCTCTCCTCCCCCAGGAGGAGAGGGCTGGGGAGAGGTGGCCTTACATGCCCCGCCCACGTGTATATTTGTTCTCCCACGCCGGCTTCCTAGCCGGCTTCTTTCCAAGCTGATCCGCAGGCAGCGGGAAATACGTCTGAGTTTCCAGTTTGCGCATGATCTGGCTGCAGCCGGTTCTGGGCTGAAGCGCATGCCAAATCTCAACCAGCACTCTTTCACGCTTTTGACGCCATTGCCGGTTCCAAAATCGCAACTCCTCAATGCCACGCTCCTCGAGGAACTTCTCCCGCCTGACGTCGTGCGCCCAGTTGCTGCGGCAGACCGTGTGAAAAGCCGTTCCAACTCGACCGAAAGCCGGGCCAAACGACAGTAGAAATCAAGAGCGTAACGGCCAACCGGATGTTGCCGACGAAATCTGAATCCAGCAAATCGACCTGCTCGCAAAGCCGACCAGAGCTGCTTCTCCTCCCTGGTTTGCTCTTGCCGAAGACGGCGCACGTGGCCGAGGAACTCATCACCGCTAGACAACGACGCCTTTGGTTGTGCGAGCAAGGAATACGCCTGGCACAGCACACTGGAGATGATGGCCTCCTGTAACGGCGCGAAATAATTCGTGGTGTTAGAAACGTGACGGTGACGGATTGGTTCGTGGGAGAGGACCCGTGGTTTCGGATTAAATCTGCGATTGCATTTCCGCGCTGATTCGGGTTTTGAGGCAGGCATTCAAATCAGAGAAGACAGTTTCAAAGGCGAACGTCCGGAGTGTCCCGGCAAGTGCTCGTGCCGGCTGCACCGGCACGGCTGCTACCATCGATACAGCAAGCCTGAAGGTAATGAGCGAATCGCGGTGCAACGGTATTGGTGTCCGAGTTGTCAACGAACCGTTTCGGTGTTGCCGGCCGACCGGTTGCCTTACCGACCGCTGGAGGTTCCACGGGTGGAGGCCTTTTTCAATGCGCAGGCGAAGGTCGGTTCAGGTCCCGACCCTCCACCTGGCCAGCTCGAAGCAGATTGCCTGCGTCGAGCCTGGACTCGATTCCAGACCAGAGTCTGCAGTTTGAAAGAAGCCTTTGGTCTGTTGATTAAGAGCGTGATTTCCGGTCCGACTCATCTGTGGCAACAGATGCGTCTGGCCAAGAAAACACTGGCCGACATTCTGGGGTTCCTGGCTCAAACTGGCAATACCTCGCTATTGGGCGATTACCGTTGCGTGCGGCGACCGCCTTAAAGTGGCCGATTGGTTCGAGGCGCCGCCGGCCACGATAGTTGGGCCAGCCATCCCACATAACCGTTTGTTTTTCTATTGGCTGGAGCGCGCCCACAGTAGCGCGCATGAACTCACCATCATCCAACTCACGTGCCGAGGCCCGCGCTTTGGCCCGTTTTAGTCTCATTAGCAGGATCCAGGAGCTCTTGGCGCAGCACGTACCCCTGCGCGTAGCCCTGGAAACGGTCGCCTCGTCTTCACCGCAATTGGCCCGCGACGGTTCAAGCCGTCCCTTGCCGATGCGCACGCTTGAAGACTGGTGGTATGCTTACCAGCACGGCGGGTTTGCGGCCCTGCATCCTAAGGGCCGCTGCGATCGCGGCGTGCCC
>DATGLT010000162.1:0-17586 GCA_035294005.1 Verrucomicrobiia bacterium | reverse complement strand
AACCCTCCGACCCGGAATTTAAAAACGCCGAAGGCAAGCCCGACATGCAAAAGGTCAATGCTGCCATTAAAAAGGTTCTCGCCGAGAAAATGAGCCCCGATGCCCTGAAGAATTATGACGTTGTCATCTTCGCCAATACCACCGGCGACCTGCCCCTGCCTGACCCGGACGCTTTTATCAATTGGGTCAAGGGCGGCGGCGGGTTTGTGGGAATGCACGCGGCCGGGGACACGTTCCATCATTTTGAACCGTACCTGGATATGATCGGCGCCGAGTTCAAGAAGCACGAGGCGCAGGTTGAAGTGGAACCAATCAACCAGGATAGTTCCTGCCCGGCATGCGCGCACTTGCCCGCCACCTGGAAGGTTTTCGACGAGATTTATCAATTCCAGAAGTTCGATCGTTCAAAGGTCCACGGGTTGCTCGGCCTGGATAAGCATCCCAATAACAAATCGCCGGGGGATTACCCGGTTTCGTGGTGCAAAGATTTTGGAAAGGGCCGTGTTTTTTATACATCGTTAGGCCACCGTGAAGACGTTTGGGATCCGAATGCGCCCAATCGCAAAAACCCGCCCGAAGTGGCGGAGGCGTATCAGAAACACATTCTCGAAGGCATCAAGTGGGCTGCCGGCCTTGAAACATGGAATGCCAAGCCGCAGAAGGCGGCTGAATAGATAACGCCCAAAGGAGCCGGCCCGGCCAGGCCGCCTGGGCTGACTCAAGAAGGCAGGCTTGATCGAGCGCGGATTTGTGAGCACCATCACGATCCGCTCAGTTGAGGCGTCACACAAACCAAAATATGAAAGAACACGAGAGCAACGGGCTGGATTTTAACCGCCGCGATTTCCTGAAGAATAGTTCCCTGGCTACCTTGATGACGGTGTTGGGCGGTGTTGAACTGCTGGGGCATCCGGGCACGGCAGCCGGAGCGGAAAGCAAATCCGATTCAACCAAAATGAAGGTGGCGGTAATCGGCCTTGGGACGTGGGGGCGGGAAATCCTGAACACGTTGGCCGTGGTTCCGCAGGCGGAGGTTGCCGCGGTGTGCGACACGTACCCGGCATCAGTTCGCAGAGCTTCTACCCTGGCTCCCGCGGCCGTTCAAACCGCGGATTACAAAACCATCCTCGATAACAAGGACATCAAAGCGGTTGTCATCGCCACTCCGACACATCAGCACAAGGAAATCACACTGGCTGCTCTCAAAGCGGGTAAACACGTCTATTGCGAAGCGCCCATCGCCCATACGATCGATGACGCCCGTGTCATCGCGCTCGCTGCCAAAGCCGCCAAACAACAGGTTTTCCAGGCCGGCTTGCAATTCCGCGCCGATCCCCAGCGGCATTTCCTGGTCCCATTTATCCGGTCCGGCGCGATTGGCGCCTGGCTCAGTGCGCGCGCGCAATTTCATAAAAAGCAAAGCTGGCGCGCGACCTCACCCAAACCTGAACGCGAAAAGGAATTGAACTGGCGTTTGAGCAAGGAAACCTCCCTTGGCCTTGTGGGCGAACTTGGGATTCATCCAATCGACCAGGCCGTTTGGTTCATCAATGCCCAACCGGTGGCCGTCAGCGGATTCGGCAACCTGGCCTTGTGGAAAGACGGGCGCGATGTCCCGGACACGATCCAAACCGTCCTGGAATTCCCGAACGGGGTCGTTATGAACTACGACGCCACATTGGCAAACTCGTTTGATGGCGAGTATGCGATGTTTTATGGAACCGATTCAGCCGTCATGTTGCGCGAGAACAAAGCGTGGCTGTTCAAGGAAGTCGACTCGCCCCTGCTCGGATGGGAAGTCTACGCCAGCAAAGAAGTCTTCTACAAAGAGACCGGCATCGTTTTGAAAGCCAACGCGAGCAAGTCGGTTGCTGCCAACGCCGGCACCCAGACCCAGGAATCTCCTTTTGCCAGCACTCCTTTGTTCTATGCGCTGCAGGTTTTCCTCAAAAACAGCATCGACGTCACCGATAAAGCCGAGGACGCCGCGACGAGCCTTGGGCCGGACGACGCTGAAGGAATCGCGGCTGAGGTTGCAAAGGTGCAACGACGCGCCGCCGCGGGCTTTGTCGAAGGGTTTCAGTCCGCCGTCACCGCGGTCAAAGCCAATGAAGCCATTATTACCGGCCAGCGCATCGTTTTGAAGCCTGAATGGTATGAATTGGATTAGAATTTCCATCGTCTAAACAACAGTAACTCTGATAGGCCAACACCGTAAAATGAACACACGCACGATTATCGCCACAAAAGTGAGCCTCTTGCTGCTCGCCGCGCTTTCGGTCCAGGCGGCTGACCAGATGACCAAATACTACGCTCGATCCGGCAGTAAAATGCGGATCGAGGGGACTTCGACTATCCACGATTGGCAGGTCGAAGGCACACTCATCGGCGGCTATCTCGAGGTCGGCCCCGGTTTCCCGTCCGAACCTGGCCAGGCAGCCACTGCAGGTAAAATCGACGCCCATGCCGAACCTTTCATCATGGTCCGCTCTCTCAAGAGCATTGAAAAGGATGGCAAACCGTACAGCGACCGGATGGACGAGGTGATGTATGAGCATCTCAAAGCGCAACAAAATCCCAAAATCGCTTTTCACCTGACCGAGCTGACTTTAAAGGAACCGGCTAAAAGCAAGGACGACCCGTATGTGTTTGAGGCCAAAGGGCAAATCGCGGTCGCAGGGGTGACCAACGACGTCACGATGCCTGTCAGTATCCTCCCGCTCGGTGATAAAAAACTGAAAGTGTCAGGGAAAACCTCCTTGAAAATGACGGATTTCAAAGTCGAGCCTCCCAATCCCCTGGGCCTTGGAATCAAGACCGGCGATGATATCAAAATCATCTTCGATTGGATGGTGGGACAGCGCAATCCTCCCGCGACAGCGGCCGCGAAGTAATTGCTCCGAAAACCCCCGAGTGTGCAACGGGCCAGCCTTGGCGAAAGCCGGCTGGCCTTCTTGCTAGAGTTTGAGGCACCGCTGCGACGGTTTCGTAGTTGGGTCTATACACCCAGGTTTATCAAAAATTCCCCGCCTTGATTCCCTACCCTTGGCGACGGGAACCGGTCTTACTACTAAAAGGCCGAGCCGTTGAAATCGCTTATCGGGTTGTATTTCAAAAGCATTACATGCTGGTATTCAGCGGCTTACTTCGTTTACAGCTTCTGCGCTTCTGCCAGAGAGCGAACAGGGATGCGGCTAGGCGGGCAGTTTCAAGGCCCTTGACTGTGCTCGTGGCACTGCGCATGGTTTATGCTTATCGAACGAAGCGCTGAATGTCGTACCTAAAGGCCTTTTTTCTATGAGAAGTTTCAAGTTGCTCCCCCTGTTGTGCTCGGTTCTAGCCGTCTGCATTCCTAACGCCCGTGCGCAGACCGTTGTGTTACCCGTTGTCACTGTGCAAGCGACGGACCCCCTTGCAACCTGGTCCGGAAACACCGGAACCTTCACGGTCTATCGTGACGGTCCCACCAATCAAATGCTCAATATTTTTTGTTTATTGGGGGGGACTGCCACCAATGGCGTGGATTATACGACTATAGGCAGCTGGATAGTGATTCCCGCCGGCGTCCGCACGAACACGGTTACGGTTACTCCCATTGATCACGGTCAAACGAATATCGCACCGGTCGTGCTAAAACTCTCGCCGTCGCCCCTGGGGATCGCGCAGAACTACCAGATTGGCTATCCCGCTTCGGCCGCCGTTTATATCACCCCGGATGGAGTCACGAATTTGCCTCCATACGTCAACTTCTACTCCCCCACGAACGGACAAGTGTTTACTTCGCCGGGGAATATTAACCTCGTTGCTTTCGGTTCGGATCCGGATGGCTACGTTGCCACAATGGAATTTTTCGCCGGGACCCAAAGTCTTGGTGTGGTCTCGAACGGCGTCATCGTGGATCCGCCGTTCCCACCGGGAGCGGGCGCTGGCAGCCGCGCGTTTTTTCTGACCTGGAGCAATCCGGCGCCAGGCGATTACTTGCTCACCGCAAAGGCGACCGATAACGGAGGGGCGTCCGCGACCTCCCAAGCGGTAAAGGTTACAGTTCAAATGGGCCCCCCTCCCACAAACAAGCCGCCCGTAGTGAAGATCCTTCAGCCGATGAACGGCCAAACGTTTTACACACCTGCGAATGTGGACATTTGCGCGAGCGCATCCGATCCGGACGGCTATGTTGCAACCGTCGAGTTTTTCGCCGGCAACGTGAGCCTGGGAATCAAGACCAACAATCCTGCCGGGGCGGGCCCCGCGAATCCCTTCTGCCTTGTATGGTCAAATGTGCCTCCGGGCAGTTACACCTTAACTGCGGTCGCCACGGACAATGGCGGCGCATCCAGTACTTCCGACCCGGTAATGGTCCTTGTGCTGAAAGGTCCGCCCACCAATCTTCCGCCGATTGTTCGGATTGCGAGCCCGCCCAATGGCGCTGTGTTTCGCGGCCCGGTGAATATCCCGCTCTACGCTTTCGCATACGATCGCGACGGAACGGTGACGTCGGTCGAATTCTTTGCGGGCACAAACGATCTGGGCGCCGGCAATGGGTTGTGCCTTCAGCCTTTGCCCGGCATTCATTGGCCGATTACCAATAATTGCCCGACCAACTTTTTCATTCTTACCTGGAGCAATGCCCCGGCGGGCTCATTCGCGCTGACGGCTGTCGCGACCGACAACGGCGGTGCCGCGGCAACGTCCGGGCCCGTGAATATCACCATTCTTCCTTCTGTGCCGCCGCCCACGAACCGGCCGCCTCTCGTAAACGTCCTCGCAACCGATCCGGTGGCCATCGAGGGCACCAATTGCTGGCCCTGGCTTGGCCTTGCCGGCGGGCCTCCCACATGGACCCAGTGGAACGGTCCAACGGCCATCTGGCGGCTGTTTACCAACTGCGGTCCCAAGAATGCCACGTTCACCGTCCACCGCTTTGGGGATACCAACCAGGACCTCACCGTTTCTTACGAGGTTGGAGGCACAGCCACCAATGGCGTCGATTATGTGCCGCTCTCAGGCTCGGTCGTTATCCCGGCCGGCCAGCGCCACGCCGATGTAACTGTCGTCCCTCTGGATGATGGTCCGCCCGACATCAGCAGCACCGTTACCATCAAGCTCTTAAGCGCCACGAATTACGTCCTCGGTTTCCCGCAAAAGGCGTCTGCTCTTATCGTCGACAGCAACTTACCTCTGCCCGGCAGCGGCTTGTTGCTCGACCACAGTTTCCACCTGACAGAACCCGGGCCCGACGGGGCATGGTTCCACATCGAATACTCTACTGACCTGGCAAATTGGACCACTCTTTGCACAAACCAGGTGGTTAACGGTTCAATTGATTTCATCGATTCGGACGCGAACAACAACCAAACCCGCTTTTACCGCACTGTGCCTGAAAACACCCCGCCGGCGTACTAAGGTAGAAGGCGTCATTGCGTGGTGGTTTGCAGAGTCGCGGCACGAGTTGGGCCTCGACTCTCGCGTTTTTAGCAGTTGATGTCATGGAAAGGGCCCGGCGCTCACAGCCCCAGGAATTTTCATGTCTTTCCCTCGCTTTTTATGGCAAGGGAAAGCATGCACTTGGCGCAACTTCGTCTCCGCGACTTCCGCAATTATGCGAGGTTGGATGCGCAGTTTGGGCCTGGATTTCACCTCCTGCTCGGGGATAACGCCCAAGGCAAGACAAACATTCTCGAAGCCATATACCTGGTTGCAACCCTGCGTTCCTTCCGCGGGGTCGGCAGCGCCCAGATGGTTCGCCACGGCCAGAAAGGCTATTTCGTCGGAACGAAAATTGTCGCGCAAGGCGAACATGAAACCAAAATGTATTGGTCGCTCCGCGAACGAAGCCTGACTCTCGATAACGCCGCCGTCCGAAAGCTGACTGATTACCTGGGCGTGCTCCGGACAGTGGTGTTCTGCTCGGAAGACATGTTGCTGGTGAAGGGACCGGCCAAGGCGCGCCGCAGATTCCTGGACCTGTTGCTTTCGCAAACTCACCCAAATTACCTGCCGGTGCTGCAGCGCTACGCAAAGGCGTTGCGCTCGCGTAATGCGCTGCTGAAACGCCCCATAGTTGATGCGGCGGCATTGGACAGTTTTTCCCATGAACTGGTGAATGCCGGCCGGCAAATCATTCAGTTGCGGGCCGAACTGGTCCCGAAGTTCTCACCGTTAGCCCGGCTCGCGTACAAAAGAGTGAGCCGGGATGCCGAGGAATTGCGGCTTTCGTATGTGCCGAGCGTGCGAGGCGATTTCGCCGTGGAACTCGCACAATCGCAAAGCAGGGAGCGGACTTACCGCGCAACGCAAGTCGGCCCGCACCGGGATGAAATCGAGATGTTGCTCGACGAACGCCCCGCGGGCGAGTTCGGCAGCGAGGGCCAGAAGCGCACTTTGGCAATCGCTCTAAAAATGGCCCAGGCCGAGTATTTGACTGGCCTGAACGGAGCACCGCCCGTTTTGCTGATCGACGACATCATGGGCGAACTGGATTTGAAGCGCCGCACCGGCTTGGTGCCACTCTTAGAACGCGCCCACCTTGCGCGAGGCCAGGTTTTCATGACCGCCACCGAAGAGAATTGGCCCGAAGAACTCGGGCGCGCCGTTCAACGATGGTCGGTCAAAGATGGAAGCATCGCCCCGGGACGCGGCTGACCGCAGTAAACCACAAAGGCCAATTCAACCTCCCAGCGAAGCCGGGTCGCTCACGTCGCCTTTGTTGAAGGCAACATACTCCTCCGTCAGGTCCGCCGCGTATATCAGCGCCTGACCGGACCCAAGGTTCAGGTTGATGTGCAGGTCGAACTCGTTGGGAGCAACTGCCGCGCAAAGCTCCTTGAAAGTCGCGCGTGTGGGTTGGCCGCGCCTTAAGCTCCAAAGGATTTCGCGAGCGCCCGGCCGGCTATAACCCAAATCGACTTTGCTTTCAACCACGCGCGCCCGGCTGTAACCCAATGCGTCCATAATGCGCCCCCAATTGGGGTCGCCCCCGTGCCAACTGGTCTTAACAAGAGCGCTATTGGCGACGGCGCGAGCGGCCGCGTCGGCCTCGACAACCGATCGCGCGCCGGTGACCCGCACCGTAACCACATGCGAAACGCCTTCACCGTCCCTGACGATCATTTTTGCCAACTCAAGGCACACATGGTCGAGCGCCGCTTGAAACGCGAGCGCGTCGCGCGTGGTGGGAGATTTCACAGGTGCATTTTGGGCGGCGCCGTTCGCCAGGATCAGCACCGTGTCGTTGGTGCTCATGTCGCCGTCCACCGTGATTCGGTTAAAACTGCTACTCACCGCCTGGCCCAATGCCTTCTGAAGGACGAGCGATGTCACCGCGGCGTCGGTGGTAAGAAAGCAAAGCATCGTTGCGTGGAGCGCCCCAAATGACGTCCTTGCACCGTTACTTGTCATGATGGGCTGGATCATCCCCGCCCCTTTGCAAATTCCGCCCAGTCGCGCCGTTTTGCCGCCCAGCCTGAATTCAACCGCGATTGCTTTTGCCCGGGTGTCGCTGGTCATGATGGCCTCGGCGGCATTTGCGGCGTGCCCGGGGCTGGATCCCAATTGCACCGCAGCCTCCACGATTCCCGCCCGCACGTGGTCCATCGGCAGGTTCAACCCAATCCGGCCCGTGGAACCGACCAGGGCCAACCCGGACGGAATTTTCAAACATTGCTCGGCAAAGGACGCCATTTCCCTGGCATCTTCCATTCCCTGCCGGCCCGTGCATGCATTGGCGTTGCCCGAATTCGCCACGATCGCCTGCGCCTGCCGTTTCCGGGTTCGCTCGATGCACAACTTCACGGGAGCCGCGCATACCTGGTTTGTTGTGAACATTCCGGCCACCGCCGCCGGGCGCTCAGAAAAAATTAACGCCAAGTCCCGCTTCGCGCCTTTATTTGAACCCGCACCCGTCCCGAGGGTCTTAATATCGCAGAAAACGCCCGAGGCTTTGAATCCTCGCGCGGCGACAATGGAACCGGGGACGGTTTTCAACTTGGTCTTCATTTCGAAATCAAAAGCGAAATGCGAATAAACGAAAAGAGCCGAGGTTACAAATGGAAAGTGCGATCGTGCGCCGGCTCCGTTTCAGCGTGGATCCTTCCATTGCCCCTCCGCGAAGTCCATGAACACGCGCCAATCGTCGGCTGTCATCGAATGCTTTCCTTCTCTGATGTAATAGCCGAGTCGTTTGCCGGCCAATTGTCGTAGCGGGGGCATCTGGGTGGTCTGCAATCCCTGGCAGCCTAGCAGTGTGTAAACTCGATCCGCGGCTTCAAGGACCTCGAACTGGCCTGCCGGGTTCGCCCATTGGTCTTCCTGCGCTGCGGAAAAAAGCACGGCCCGGGGCGCGCATAACGCCACCAGGCAGTTTTGGTCGAAGGGCAAACGATCGGTTGCCTCATTAAACGCTTTGAAGTTCGAGTTGAACCAGTGGGGAAACCTATCGTTGATCGCTTTGACCGATTCACCCACAGTTCCGCGGCTCGGGGCCGACCCGCCGCAGCCTGCCTGGTGAGGAAAAGCGATGCTGATGCGTTCGTCAAAAGCCGCCGCCAGCAACGCCGCCTTGCCATTGCGCGAATGTCCAACGGCGGCAATCCTGGTTGGATCCACATCGGGATCCTGCACAAGGTAATCGACACAACGTTGAAACCCCCACGCCCAGGCGGCCAGGGTTCCACGATTCGCCGCCTCGATCCGCGACTTGTCGGGGCCGGCAAGGGCGGCATAAAGGCCTTCGCTCACGTCGGCGCGGTCCGGGTCGATGTCGCCGCTGTAAAACGCCGCCACCCCGTAACCGCGACCAACGATTGCCTCCAGCGGCCAATCTGCGCTTTGTGCGCCGCGTGAAGCTTCGGTTGCATGGTTATCAGCGCAGGCTTTGCAGGATCCCGGAACCCAGGTCCGAGTCAACGGCACTCGAGGGTCATCGGTCAGGGTATGGTTGCCGCAAAAATTCATCGCCAGGAATACTGGGCAGCGACCCGGCCTCTGGTTGGGCGTCACGATCATGAGATCGATGTGAACGCCCGGAGCGCGGCCGGGTTCAAGCGTCACCAGGGTGAGAGTGGCCTTTCCGCCAAGGAAGTCTCCAAAGCGGCCTTGCACGCGCGCATGGAGGTCGCCCGGAGCGGCCGCGATCGATCCATACATATAATGCTGGAAAAGCGCTTTGAGTTCCGGTTTGCGCTCCCGATTCCACTGTTCGGCGGTGGTTACTTTTTGCCCACTGAGCAACTCCAGCGGGTCGGGCAAGGCTTTCCGGATCGGGAGAGCATTTGGTTCGGGAAAATCAATGGGGCCGGCCAGGCCAATGCAGGTCAGTGTACCCGCGAGAAGCGTCTGAAGTAAGCCGCGCACCACACGTCGCGCACCAGGCACGGCCGTATGACCATCCATCAAACGCTTTTCCATACCGGTAGGGGTTGAACGGTTCACTGGTGCTCACAAAAGCAAAGTTTCTGCCGAAGGAAAGACAAAAGAGCGATTCGACCACTGCGAGCAAATCGCCACTTCTCAACGCGAACGACTCTCGGGCGATTCAGTTGAAATGCCAGGCCGGACCACGGTGGGCTGGATAGAATCGAGTCCGGCAGCCGGCGAAAGGATGCAAGTTCTCTTGCGAAAAGTGAGCTCAACAGCCTGAATTTCACTGCGTTTTTTACCCGTGGAATCTGTTTGGCTAAGCCGCCATTCGTTTTCCCGTGTGGATGGGTTGCAATGTTCTGGAATGAAATCTGGCATTCGGGAATTTCTCAGATGCGAGTGGCACGACGGGTGCTCTCCACCGCGCCATGGCCACATCAGCAGATATTTTAGGAACCAGAACACGGAATTCCATTCCAGCCCGTTGGGCGCAGCACTACGAACGCCTTTGCCTGGAGCGCGATAAAATCCTCCAACGTGACGGCTCCGCAGCCGAGAGCTTCCAACCAAAGTTGGACGACTTGGCGGATGCGGCGGCGCTGGAAACCGACCGCAGTCTTTCGATTGTTACGTCGACGGCGACGCATGGAATGATGCTCGAGATTGTGGAGGCCATCCGACGTATCGAACGAGGCACGTACGGAGTGTGCGAAATTACCGGCGAGCCCATCGCCACGGAAAGGCTCAATTCAATTCCCTGGGCCCGTTACAGCCTCGAAGGACAAAAACAGGCTGAAGAGAATGGTTGGTCTCGCCGCGCGTCTCTCCCGTCATTGGAGGGACTCGCAGGAATCGATTCGGACGCAGCGGAAAGTGACGGTGAGGAAGAAGGCGATTAGCGCAGGATCCGGCGCAAGCGATCGGGCTTTCTTCAGGCCATCCGCTCGAGGCGGTAGCTGAGAGTCTTGTAGCGCCGCTTGAGGCCGCGCTTTTTCCGTTGCAGTTCGCGCGCCATCACCAGGTGCTTGAGGCAGCGCACCCCGCGAATGGCCGGCGCCCCGCACTCGGTGCAGCGCTTGTCACGTTTCTTACGCAGTTGATACTTTCTCTGCCGCGATATCGGCAGGTAAGTAAACTCGTCCTGAATTGGAATTCTCATGTTAGTTATGAGTTTCGTTCAGCCTACTGCTGCAAGTTCCCGTCTGATGCCCTTTTTTCTCACAAAACAGGCTGGGTTTTCAATAAAATTCTTCCCGTTCGCGCGCGCGGTTAGGCATAGCCCTTAGTCTCAATCGCTTACCCCGGCAGCAACCGGACGAGCGTACGCCTTAACTCCTCCAGGTCGAACGGCTTGCCCAGGAGCACATCCACGGCCCCCGAAGCGCCGAGTTTCTGGCGGATCGCTTCCACGTAGCCCGTAAACATGACCACCGGCCGCGCGGGCGCCACCGCCTTCATGGCGGCCGCCAGTTGATCGCCTTTCATCCCCGGCATTTCAAAATCGACAAACGCGATGTCGAACGAGTGCTTGGAAAAGACGCCCAGCGCCTCTTCTGAACTCAGCGCAAGTTCAACCTGGTGCCCATCAAACATGAGCATTCGGCGGATGGAATCGGCCACCAGGGGGTCGTCATCGACGACCAGGATGCGACGGGGAACCATACCCGGGGCGGCCATAGCGGGTAAAGTACGCAGGAGGTGAATGTAAAGCGAACTATTTCTTTGAATAAGTTTGCTTTGCAATCGCCAGGTTCGGCCTGGATCAAAAATCCCCCTTGAAACGTGCCCGGGCGCTATTACTTTCCAATGCACGCTGAGGCGTTCTGGGTTCAGGAACTTTGCCCGGCTGGCGGTATGAAGAAATCCAACAAAAACTCCCGGGAACAGCTCGCTCAAACCTCAGCCGCCCCGAAATCCATCCTCCGGATGCTGGAGATGCTCGTGGACACTGTCCGGGACTATGGCGTGATTCTGCTGGACCCGGACGGCAAAGTCTTGAGTTGGAACGGGGGCGCGGAGCGGCTCAAAGGCTGGACGGCCGACGAGATTATCGGGCAGCATTTTTCGAAATTTTATCCTCCGGAAGACGTTCAACGGGGGAAAACGGAACAGGAGTTGAAGGAGGCCGCCGAACACGGTCGTTTCGAAGACGAGGGTTGGCGGCTGCGCAAGGACGGAAGCCGGTTCTGGGCGAACGTGGTCATCACGGCATTGAGGGATGAGAATGGCAAGCTCCTGGGTTTCGGCAAGCTGACCCGCGACTTGTCCGAGCGGCGACAGGCCGAGGAGCGGCTCAAGCAACAGACCAAAGAAACGCTCGAAATGGCCACCGTGCCGGTGGTCCAGGTCTGGGACGGGATTCTGCTGGTCCCGATTATCGGGACGCTCAACAGCGATCGCACGCAACAATTGATGGAGCAATTGTTGCACCGGGTGGCGGCGACCAACTCCGAGGTGGCGCTGTTGGACATTACCGGAGTGCCGACCATCGATACCCAGATCGCCCAGCACCTCATTGAGACCATTTCCGCGGTTCGGCTGCTCGGCGCCGAGGTGATCCTTACCGGCGTCAGGCCCATCATCGCTCAAACCCTGGTTCATCTTGGAATTGACCTTTCGAATGTGATGACCCGCTCTTCGCTCGCGGCAGGACTTCAAGTCGCCTTCGGCCTGTTGAACCTGGGTGTGTCGCAGAACGCATCCAACGCGACGCGGGCGGCAACATGAACGAATCGCATCTTTCCGTGCTCAAACTCCGGGATCTGCTCCTGGTCACGGTGCCTGCCGAGGCCGATGACACGACGGTGTCGGCGCTGCAGCAAAAAGTGCTCGAAGCAATGGAACGCCACGAACCCAAAGCGGTCGTGATGGACATTTCGCTCGTGGAAACCCTGGATTCGTTTTTTGCGCGAACCATTTCCGAGACAGCTCAAATGATCAACATCATGGGAAGCCGCGCGATTATAGCCGGGATGCAACCGGCTGTCGCGGTGGCGGCCACTGAGATTGGTCTTAAACTGGGCAGTATTGAAGCCTCGTTGAATGTCGATCGGGCGCTTGACCTGGCCGAAAAACCGCGTCGTGGCCACACCTCTCATGAATAAGGAGCCATCGACCGAGCTGCCGATCGAAGGAGAAGGGGACATCGTCCTTGCCCGGCGCGCGGCCCGGCAACTCGCGCAGGAGGTCGGGTTCGGTCCCACGGACGTCACCCGCATCGTCACGGCCTGTTCCGAAATGGCCCGCAATGTTTTTAAATATGCGGGCCAGGGCAAAATGAGCTGGCGCATCCTCGAGGGTGACTCCGGCCCAGGCCTGGAACTTAAATTCGACGATCGCGGCCCGGGCATCGCCGACATTGAAACGGCCATGCGCGAAGGTTACTCCTCGAGCGGCGGGCTTGGAATGGGCCTGCCGGGAGCCAAACGCCTCATGGACGAATTTCGGATCGACTCGACTATCGGCCGGGGCACTTCTGTGGTTTTGAAGAAATGGCTGCGACGTCCTTAACCCATGCCCCGGCACTAGCTGGCTTGAAAGTGGTCTCTCAGGCCGACGTGATGCGGGCCTCTGACCAGGCCAGACAGGCAGCGCGTGCCATTGGGTTCAGTTCTTCCGAATGCGAAGACATCGCGCTGGTGATGAGCGAACTTGCTTCGAATTTGGTGAAGCACGCGGGCGGCGGCGTGTTGAGCTTAACCCCTCTTTCGGTTGATCAGCGGAACGGCATTCAAATCGAGTCCATCGATACCGGTCCGGGAATAACCGATGTGGAATTGGCGTTGACCGATGGCTTCTCGACGCGAGGCGGCCTGGGAAATGGGCTGGGAACTGTCAACCGTCTCATGGATCGGCTTGAGTTTGAAAGCAAACCCGGGAGCCTGCGGATCCTGTGCCAGCGCTGGGTGCGGCCCAGTGGAAAAGGCGTGTCTATGCGACGGGTCAATTGCGGGGCCGTGACGCGGCCCAGGCGAGGGACCTCGGAAAATGGGGATGCGATTGTGATCCGGCAGTGGACCGATCACGCGCTGGTGGGGGTCATCGACGGGTTAGGGCATGGTCCCTTGGCACGGAAGGCGTCCATGGCTGCCCGGCACTACGTCGAAACCCATTTTGATCAGCCGCTGGAGGATTTGTTCCGCGGGGTGGGACGGGCATGCCGCGCAACTCGCGGTGTGGTCATGGGGCTTGCCCGGTTTGATTTAGCGCGGTCTGCCGTTGCGGTTGCGGGCATTGGCAACGTGGAGGTTCGTTTAGCGGACGGTTCCAACAAGTCCCGATTTGTGATGCGGCGCGGCGTTCTCGGGATGCAGGCACCCGAACCGCTGATTACCGAGCGTGAATGGACTCGAGGCGCGGTTCTCATCGCGCACTCTGACGGGATCGCATCTCAGTGGTCGTGGAATGATTACGCGCACCTGGCCGCTCAGGGGCCGGTGCGCATTGCCCGGAAACTGCTCGAGGCGCTGGGCAAGTTCGAAGATGACGCCACGGTGCTCGTGGCCGCAAACCCCGCCTTATGACTGCCGAGCTACGCCAAAGCCGCTTGCCGGAGGGGCCGCAGGAAATTATTCGGCTGCTGCAGACCGAACTGGAGCAGACCAACCGGGAAGTGCTCCTCCTGACAGTCGAGTTGGACAAACGAGTGCAGGAACGCACGGCGGAACTGACCCAGGCGCAACTGGAATTGCGGCGTAACAACGCCGAATTGGTGAAACGAAGCGCGCAATTGGAAGCCGCCAATAAGGAACTCGAAACCTTCAGCTACTCGGTCTCCCACGACTTGCGAGCGCCTCTGCGCCACATTAACGGTTACTTGCAGGCTTTGTTGGAGGAAGCTGACTCGACGCTGAACGACGAAGCCAGGCGCTATCTCGGGGCTATTTCGGATTCGGCCAAACGCATGAGCACTCTGATTGACGACCTCCTGGCCTTTTCCCGAACCAGTCGCATCGTTCCTGCAGAGGCCGACGTTGAAATGTCCCCGCTGGTTGAAGAGGTCATCGCTGAAATGGCTTCGGAAACCAGCGGACGCAATGTTTTGTGGGATCTAAAGCCCTTGCCCGCCGTGCGCGCCGATCGCTCCCTGATGAAGCAGGTTTGGACTAACCTCCTGTCGAATGCCTTGAAGTACACCCGCCCGCGCAACCCGGCGGAAGTGGCCGTCGGTTGCGAGGACAAGGGCGCCTGCTGGGAGTTTTTCGTCCGCGACAACGGAGTGGGGTTTGACATGCGTTACGCGGAGAAACTCTTTGGCGTCTTTCAACGTTTGCACACGCAGGAAGAGTTTGAAGGCACGGGAATCGGCCTGGCCAATGTCCGGCAAATCGTGCGCCGGCACGGAGGTGAAACCCGGGCGACCAGTGAACTCGGCGTCGGCACGACGATGTATTTTTCGCTTCCCAAACCCGTGAGCCATCTGGATGGGGAGGGTAAACCTCCCGCGTAAAAGCGGTCTGCCTGGCGGGGCTTTTGGTCGCCAGGCTGGAAAAGAGGGAAAGCCGCTTGTTGCCCGGACCGATCTTGGAGCGGGAGCGGGAATGTGCGTTCGGCGTTTGCGTTGGCTTGACGCGCTGCCAAACCGGCCTGATATTCAGACTGTTCCGCACGGGGGCGTACTGGTTTCGACTTAGCAGGTACGCCAGAGGCGGCATGCCGAGGATGGTTCGTTGGCCTCGTTAAAACCTCGAACCAAAAGTTAATTGCTAACGAAGAATTAGCCCTCGCGGCCTAAATTGCCGCGACGTTCGCCGGTGGACACCTGCTACACTGGACGAACGCCATAGCAGGTTAGGTTGGATGCGGCGTCTGCGCGTAATCAACCGAAGCTCTTATCCTGCAGGCTAGGCTGAGCAACTCGGTGTCAGGCCGTTATCGCTCGGATGAAAACATCTCCTGACTAAGCATGTAGTCGCGGCTGGTAGATTTGCCAAGGACGCGGGTTCAACTCCCGCCGCCTCCACCATTTTGAACATTGCGAGGAAAACTCGTTCGTGCGTTGCACGTCGAGAACGGTTTCGGCCAAGAAACACGCGGGTTTTTTGAAGGTGACGGTCAAGGTTTGAGCGCTCAAAATGCGGTTCGAGCCGAGTTTTTTCAGATACGCCCGCATTTCGTCCCAATTCTCTTCCTTAATCCATTTTTGGGCCTGATTTGCCTCAAAAATGAAGTGTTTAAGGGGTTCGAGCCGGTTCAACTTACTTCGCTCCAACTCGTCCGCCTTTTGCTCTAAACCCGCTTTAATGCCCACTAGGGGGTTCTTCATTTCCTTGAACTCCTGCATCTCGAGTGAGCCGTCCGAAAAGGCGGTATTGAGCCGGTCAATTTTGGTTTTGACCTTGACCAATTCGCTTTTTATTCGCTCAATCTCCGCCTGCTTCTCCTTGGAGGCATCAGCCTCCCAGGTTTCGATGCGGGCGGAGAACTTCTCGAACCACTCGTCGGGAATTGATGCTATGAAGGTGTTCCGCTTCACCTCGGCCTCAAAGGTATCGTCACGTACAAAGGCACGGCCATCGCAATGCACCTTTTTATTCTTGTGGGTGCAGCGGTAGTAATGATATTCGCGCCCACTCTTCTTGCGATGGCGCTCGCCGGTAATGCAATAGCCACACGATGCACATGTGGCAAAGTTTAGAAATCTAAATCCTTTCTGAGTGCGCTGCTTGCGACCTTTGCCGACACGGACAAGTGCCGCTTGAATGTGGTCCCATGTCCGTTTGGACACCATCGGAAGGTGGGTGCCTTGGTGGAGCTCGCCCTTGTGCTGGAAGACGCCGTAATAAAAGGGGCAGCGAAACAGATTTCCGATCGACGAGAGTGGCAGCGGCCCTATCAGCCCGGCTTTATATTGTCGCCGTGGAATTCCGACGGCCGCCATCTCGCGCTGGATGGCCGTGAGCGTGTATTCGCCGGTTGCGAACATTTCCAAGATGCGTTTTATCTTGGGAAATAGCTGCGGATCGGGTTCGATGGTGCGCAAACGCGGTTCATTGATGTAGCCAAGCGGGGCACGACCGTGAAAGACACCCCTGCGAATCTTCTCACGGATACCTCGACGGATGTTCATCGACAAGTCGCGGATGTATTGATTCGCCATGCCGAACTCGACGGAGATCATCAGCACGTTGTCTGATGGCAGATACGCTTTTTCAAATGCGCGGATTTCCTGGATTGTGCCGCGTTGAAGCATGCCGATGATCTTGCCAGCGTCATCGAAGTTGCGGGCGAGGCGGTCGAGTTTCCATGTTAGAATGGCATTGGCCTCGCCACGCTCGATGCGGCCCATCATTTCATTGAAGACTTCGCGGCCAGGTTCTTTGGCGCTTTTGCTCTCACTGAAAGTCCGCGCCACTACGAGTCCATTGGAGCGGGCAATGTGGTTCAATTCGGAAATTTGGGCTTCAATCGAGAGTATCTGCCGATCCTCGTCTTCGGTGGATTTGCGACAATAAATGAAGTATTTGAGCATGGTCAGAGTATAGCAAGTGACATAAATAATTGCGAGATTAAAATGAGTCGAAAAGTCGAAGTTGAACCAACGGCTAGTCTTCAGCGAGAACTTCGCGGCAAGACGCCACGCGAACGCTGGCTGCATCGTTTGCATAGTGTCGTTCTGGTACTGAGCGGGCGATCAGCCAGCGAGGCTGGAGCGATCTATGGGGACTCCCCCCGAGCAGTGGCATACTGGGTTAGCCGCTTTAAGGAGAAGGGAACGGCGGGGCTTGAAGAAGATCAACGCCCGGGCCGTCCAACGAAATTGAATGAAGAACAAACAAGGGAACTGCAAGTATTTCTGAAGCGTGCACGGCAACAATCCCGCCGCATAACCGCAAAAGCACTTAGGGATTTCATCATATCAAAATTTAGAATCCGTCTCACGGTTCGACAATGCTGGCGAATCCAAAACAAGTTCAATTCGTGAGAACAGTTCGTCGCGGATTTTTCTCGGCTCGACTGCGCTCTCATGCGCAGACAGAAATGTGAATTTATCTCCGCATTTTGAGCGCTCAAACCTTGACCGTCACCTTCAAAAAACCCGCGTGTTTCTTGGCCGAAACCGTTCTCGACGTGCAACGCACGAACGAGTTTTCCTCGCAATGTTCAAAATGGTGGTGCTTTCTGACCCTTGCTCGGAAATTCTTCGATGAGAATCCGGGATCGCCGGAGCCTTGAACCTGCCTTAACTGGGACTCGAACCGATGTGTCTTTTACCCCATTTGAGGTATC
>DATGLT010000161.1:0-5913 GCA_035294005.1 Verrucomicrobiia bacterium | reverse complement strand
AGCCAATCAGACGATACGAACGAATTGGTTTCCGTGAACCCGTCGGCGTGGCGAATCACACAACGAATGGCCGGTGCCCCCGCGCTTGCCGCAGTTAAAAACGACACTGCCGAATACTTCGCGGGCGTTTCGAAGAAGATGTTGGCCTCGGTTCCAGATCGGTCCAGAACCACAGCATCGGGTTGTTCGTAACTTGGCGGAAGTTGGAACCTGTGCGCGGGATCGTTTTCACTCACCACCACACTTCCCGGGGCCGGCAAACCGCTATCCGCAGCGGCCGGGTTGTATCCCCGTTCGTACCAGGTAAAACCAAAATCGTTGGTCCCGCCTTCCATCGTTGCCGTCGTGTTGGTTTCAATAGCTCCCGGTTTGACCGCATCGGCTTCCACCACGATATCGTGCGTATACCCGCTGACCGCCACCGGGATGAATGCATCGCCCTTCTTTGGCGCGCAACTGATCGACAGGATCGCCGCATGGCCTTTTCCGCTGACCCACGACAACCCAATTCCCGCAATTTCGGTGAAGTTATCGGAAACCGAGACGTCCACCGAGTACAGCCGCGGGTTATACGTGTTGAGATCGGAACGCGTAAAGGTCTGCACATTTGCCCTGCCATTGGAGGACCATGCGGGATCTCCGTCGCTATACCAATTCGGGCTGGTAAATGTGCCGCTCTCGAACGTGCCGTCGGTGTGCCGAATTTCGTAACCCAGAATGGTCCGTGCGACCCCGCTGCTCGTCAGAAAGGAAAGGACCGCACAGTTCGTGGGAGTCTTGAAAGTTATGACCGCGTTCGAACAGGTGGAATCGACCAGGAACGCGTTCGGGCCATGATAAGTTGGCGGCATCCTGTATACATGGTCCGGGGAGCGATCACTGGGCAAGAGCGTGCCGGCCTCGGGTATTCCGGTTGATGGCCACTCGGGCAAGTAACCCCTTTCGAACCATGTAAAGCCGGCGTTTGCAGTGCCCTGGTCCATTGAAGCGGTGGTAACGATTACCGCCGGCGGGGGAGACCGCTTTTCAACGACGATATCGCAGTTGTAGCTATTGGTCTTAATGAGTATCGGTGCGAACTCCGCATGGGCCTTCAAGAACTGTCCAGCTGCGAGAGAGCACGCCAGTAAAGTAGATTTGAGATAGGGTTGCATAGGGTTCATCCATTCCGTGAGAACAATAATGAATACTGAATGGATTGAACGCAAGAATGAAAAGAAATTCTGCGTCAAGTTTATTCCAGCGAAACACTCAGGATCTCTCGCCCCTTCTCAAACGGCAACGAAAAGTGTCCGTCCTTCGGATAGAACCGGGCAATGCAGCCGGGAATTTGCTCGGCCAGAAAATGGCCCATCGCCGCGGGAACGATCACATCTGCCTCACCGTGCCACAGGAACACCGGGGCCTTGATCTCGTTAAGCTCGAATCCCCAGGGCCGTCCGTAGATCAAACCGTCAGCGGCTGGGCCTCGAGCTCCGTTTCGCATGGCCTCGGAAGAAGCCGCGGTCAGGATGCGGCGTAGTTTCTCTGATTTAAGCGCCTCGCGATCGGCAGGAGGCAAACGGACCTCGATATGTCTGGGGAGCGCCTGGTTGCCCTTTTTCCAAACCATGGCCATGGCGCTGCCGGCGATTAGTTGCGCGACTTTAGGGACGCGCCGCGCCAACCACAATAAACAGCGGTTGATCATTACCATTTCCCGCGTCGCTCCCGGTGCATCCGCCGGTCCAACGCCGCAGACCACGAGCGCGGCGGACAAATGTTCTCTCAATTGCCTTGCACAACTTAGAGCGTAGGGACCGCCGCCGGAGACCCCCATCACGGCGAAGCGGCTGATGCCCAGGTTCGCACATAGTTCCATCACATCAGCAGGAAAATCGACAAGCTTCCGCGCAGGTTGAAATTCAGAGAGGCCAAGCCCGGGCCGGTCGGGAGCTATGACGCGGATCCTCATCTCGGCGCACATGGTGTCGAGAGCCTCCGCTTCCAGCCTGCAGCTCGGCCAGCCATGAAAATATACGAGCGGTACGCCTCCCGGATCCCCAAACTCGGCGAACCCAAGTTGCCTGCCATTCTTCAGCCGCATCCGTTGATTCACTTTATCCATCAGGGGCATTGCTAGTGTAAATTATGTCCAGGTCATCGTCCTCCAACAGACGAATATATCACATGGACCGATCTCGCACGCGAACCACGCTAAGATGGCGGGAGGAGTGTAAGCTAGGAGTCAACAAACAGTGACGGTGATGGCGCGGTGCAGCGCGGCTGCGGACTTCCGTAGAGCTGCTATCCGGCCCGGTGGTATTCGACGGGCCGTGTTTCAAAATCTTCGCCTGGCGTGCCCCCAAATCCCTGCCGCAGCCTTGCACATCGCGAAACCTGAGGACATGTTGGCGCATTGTGTTAGACTGAAAACCTCGTAGCCCCCAATGCCAAAATCCAAAGCAGGAGCCATCATTCTGGTCATTACTGTGGCCGTGTTTGTGACGCTGCAAGCAAAGCGGCAGGCTGAACGCACCCTGGGTTTGCCGACCATAATTCCTCAGCCTGCCGAAATTGAGCATCAGCATGGCACATTTGAACTGGGGCCCCAGTGCGGGATTTTTTGTGAAACCCAAACGTTCGCGGCGACGCTGTTGGTCGAGCGGCTTCGAACCGTCACTGGGTATGCCGTGCCGTTATCTCCGGTTTCCAGCAACGAGCAGGGCAGGGGGACCATCCTTCTGACCACTCGGGGAATGGATCCGGCGCTTGGGTCCGAAGGCTACGAGCTTGTCGTCGCTCCGGATCATATCTGCATAGCCGCGAATGGACCGGCTGGCCTGTTATACGGTTCGGAATCACTGCTCGAATTGTTGCCGCCGCAGGTTTTCGGCCAGCACACGGCGGGATCCCGGGCATGGAGCGTCCCGTGCGTGCGGATTCGCGACCAGCCCCGCCTCACCTGGAGAGGCTTCATGCTCGATGTGAGCCGGCACTTCTTTTCAACGGCCGAAATCAAAAAGCTCCTCGACGAAATGGCCCTTCACAAGTTGAACATCTTTCACTGGCATTTGACCGATGACCAGGGCTGGCGACTCGAGATCAAGAAATACCCTGAGCTGACAAAAGTCGGCGCCTGGCGCAAGCGCATTGGCTTCAACCTGGACGCAAAATCCAGCACAGCATATGACGCGCAGGGACGTTACGGCGGTTTCTATTCGCAGGCGGACATTCGCGAAATCGTCGCCTACGCCCATGCAAGAAACATCACCATCGTTCCCGAAATTGACGTGCCGGGACATTCGAGCGCGGCCCTGGCGGCGTATCCCCAGTTCAGTTGTTCAGGGGGGCCATACACCACGGACATGAGCGAAGCGGTTTCCGCCGGTGTGTTCTGCCCGGGTAACGATGAAACATTCAAGTTCCTGGATGACGTACTGGCCGAAGTTATGGAATTATTTCCCGGTCCGTTCGTTCACATCGGGGGCGACGAGGTGCCGAAACAAAACTGGCGAAAGTGTCCCCGGTGTCAGACGCGGATTCGACAGGAAGGGCTCAAAGATGAACACGAGCTTCAGCACTACTTTTTCCATCGGCTCGAGCAATTCATCGACGCGCATGGGAAACGCGCCGTCGGCTGGAGCGAGATTGGGTCCGGGACGCTCGCCCAAGGTACCGTCCTGATGGACTGGATTGGAGGGGGGGTTGAGGCCGCGCGCACCGGTCACGATGTGGTGATGTCGCCGGAAGAATTTTGCTACTTGGATTTTTACCAGTCGCAGGATCGCAATGCCGAGCCGCCTGCCGCCGGCGCTTACCTGCCCCTGGAAAAAGTCTACAGCTTCGAACCGGTGCCGGCGCAACTCGACTCAGCGCACCAGAAACTCATTCTCGGAGCCCAGGCCAATCTTTGGACGGAATATATTCCCTCGATGTCCCGCGTCGAGTACATGACTTTTCCGAGGCTCTGCGCGCTGGCGGAAGTGGTGTGGTCGCCGAAACATTCCAGGAACTGGGACGATTTCAGCCGTCGTTTGGAAGTTCAAAAAGCCCGACTCGACCAACTGGGCATTCAGTATCGCCATTAGGCAAACCGAACACTGCCCCGGTTCACCTCACTGGGTCTCGGCGTCTTTACCCGAGAAGTGGAAAGGCTCTTCGATCCCGTATCGCTGCAGCACGCGCGCTGTGGCGTCCTTTTCCTGATCGCCGGCGGCAAGGACAATCTTGCGGAGAGAATCGCTCTGCATGAATTCCAAGATGTGATAGCCATTGACCGGCTTTTCGAGGGCCTGGCGGAGTTCGGTCATGCGGCTGATCCGCTGGCCGTTCACCTTATCGAGCACCAGAGCGCGCTGTTCCTGGTAGCCGATGTTGTATGCGTCGGGCAGCACCTGGGACATTAGTACCAATGCGGGACGCTGCTGCGTGGGCTGTTCGCTGTGGTAATAGTTCAATCGGAACGGCGACCGCCGGCGCCAATCGCTGCCCCAGCTTTGCAAATAAGAATCGGTCAACGGTTGAAAGACGAGGCCTCCGAGGATCAGGTACTCGGGATCCTGGTCAAACGTTGCCGCGGGCACGATTGAAATCGAGTATTCAAATTTCGGCAGCCGGTAAACAACATTGGTCAGCTGCCCATCCCGCCAGATTTGCATTTTGACATCGTCACCGGCCCACCGGTTTCGGGTCGCGAGGTTCTCCAGCATGATGTTGCCGTATTGCGGATCCACATAGTCCCCTTGAATGTCCATATCGAACCCGTCCACGTTCAAGATGACATCCTGTGTGCGAATGACCTGCTCGCCCCCATCAGGCCTCGGCGGTACCGAACTGACAATGACGCCACGCGGTTCGCCCGGCAACTTCAGCCGGGCCAGCGAAGCCAGGTTTTGCGCGCCTTGCCAAAAGAAATGAAAGTAGCCCAACCCTTGGTAACGGTTTTGCCTGCGGGCCTCCAGGATGTCTTTGATGAAACTCGCCGGAATGGCCGTGCACAACCTTCCGTCTTGCGACGATAGAATTCCAACCACGTGGGAATTGGCGGTGACCATTTCGCTCCATCCGGCATTTTGGATATCCGAGTCGGCTTCAAGAACCGGTTGGTTAATTGCCGCCAGCTGGCCTTCACGCACGGTGAATTGGGTGAACTCGGCGTGGCGGTTCTCAAGGTTGCCCTCGCGCCAGCGCAGGATCTGCAGGGCGGCGTCATCAGCCACGCTGCCCCCTAATTGCGCCGGATTCAGCCCGGCCCAGAAGTTTTCGTTGGTGCTGGTCACCAGCGCCAGGTTCGCGTGGTAATCGACCCAGGTTACGTCGCACGGCCACCAGCGTCCGCGGCCGTTCTTCTGCAGTCGCACCAGGGTTCGATCATACAGTTCGTCGGCCGTCGTCAGGATCTGGCGATCCGAAAGGACAACCCCGGTCTTTTGGACACGGCTCGTTTTGCGGGTCCAGGGCTGGTAATAATCGTACTGTTTTCGGGAAGCCTCAATCGTGACGATCGATTTTTCCCAGGCCGACGCTTTGGCTCGGCTGAGTTCCTGGGCCGGCCCGGCCGCCACTGACGTCAGCAGCAAAAAGATGAGCGGCACGAGTCGTTTCATAAGCGTCGATCCTTTGCGATGCCGTATGTTTTTAAAATGCGTGTGTTGGCCTTGGCAACTTCGGCCCGGTCGAGCGTTTCGAAGCTCTCGTGAGGCAGGAATTCGATTAGGTCGAAGTCGTTGGTCGTCGTTTCAAAGGCTTTGACGAGGTCGTCCATCCTATTAATCCGCACGCCATTGACCCGGTCGAGCAGGACGCGCCCGCGCACGCGCAGGTTGGCATTCACCGCATCGGTCAATATGGACGCCAGCACGACCGGTTCGGGCCGGGCATTGGTCGGGTCCTCGAAATTGCGGTAATAGAGCTCGTAATAGGATTCGCCAA
>DATGLT010000160.1:0-3354 GCA_035294005.1 Verrucomicrobiia bacterium | reverse complement strand
CCGGTCCACTTTGACGTAAACCTGTGGCACGTCCGGCAAGTGGGTGGTGGTGACGTTGGCGATTTCGGGACGTTTGCGCGCCGCCTCCATGAATTTGTTGAGGTTTTGGGTCAAAAAAACCGGGTCCTGCTTTCCGGAGCGGTCTTCCAGGATGAAGGTGAATCCGCCGGAGGTGCCGATGCCCGGGATGGATGGGGGCGAAAAGGCAAACGAGGTGGCCTCGGGAAGCTTGCCCAACTCGCTGTTAAGGTGTGCCCGAATGGCGGCGTATTGCTCCGCCGCTTTCTTCCGTTCGCCCCACGGCTTGAGCGTCGCAAAAAAGAACGCGTTGTAGGTGGCCTGGACCTGGCTTAACAAACTGAATCCCTCCACCGTGGTGTAATACTGCACGCCCTCGGTGTGTTTGAGAATGTCCTCAATTTTTTTGCACACGGCGTCGGTCCGCTCGAGAGAAGCAGCGTAAGGCAGCTGCGCGATGATGAACGCATAACCCTGATCTTCCTCAGGCAGAAAGGAAGAAGGCAATCGGGCTCCCATTAGCACGGCGACGACCGCGATGACGGCCAGCATCAGCAGTGAGAAGATGCTTTTGCGGATCAGAGCGCCGCTGATTTTGAGATAATGATGGCGCGTGTTATCAAATCGGCGGTTGAACCAGTCATAGAAGCCCTGAAGAGGCCCGGCATCGGCCTTGGTTTTTGGCCGCAACAACTTTGCGGCCAGGGCCGGGCTCAAAGAAAGAGCGCAGAAAGCCGAAAGGATGACCGAGATTACAATCGTCAGGGCAAATTGCTGATACAGCCTGCCGGTGATTCCGGCGATGAAGATCGTCGGAACAAAAACCGCCGCCAATATCAGTGCCAGGGCCACCACCGGACCGGCCACTTCGTGCATCGCTTTGAGTGCCGCTTCTTTGGGCGAGAGGCCCTCTTCAATGTGCCGCTCACTGGCTTCCACCACCACGATGGCGTCATCCACCACCAACCCGATCGCCAACACCAATCCGAAGAGCGAAAGCGTGTTGATGGAAAATCCGAAAATGGGGAAAAACGCAAATGTTCCAATCAGCGAAACAGGAACCGCCACCAAGGGGATTAGTGAGGCGCGCCATCCTTGCAGGAAGACAAAAACAACGATTGCCACCAAAACCAAAGCGATGCCGAGAGTCCACAGGATTTCGTTGATCCCTTCGGAAACGGCCCGGGTCGTATCCAGCGAAATGGCGAAATCTAAATCCGGGGGAAAGCGGGTCTTGAGACGCGCCATCAGGTTCTTGACGGCTTTGGCGTCCTCCAGCGCGTTGGAGCCTGGAAGTTGGTAGATCGCCATGACCGCGGCGGGACGGCCATTCAACTTTCCGACGATGTTGTAAAGCTGTGCCCCGAGTTCGACTCGAGCCACATCACCCAAATGGACGATCGACCCGTCAGGATTCTCCCGTATGACGATGTCTCGGAACTCCTCCTCCGTGACCAGCCTGCTCTGAGCCGTGATGGCGTAGGTGAACTCCTGGCCCTTGGGGGTAGGCGGGCCGCCGACCAATCCGGCTGGGTTGACGGTGTTCTGCGCGTTGATCGCGGACACGACATCGTTGACGGTAATATTGAGCTTGGCCAACTGATCGGGCTTCACCCAAAAGCGCATGGCATATTGTCCCGCGCCAAACACGCCGACATTGGAGATGCCCTTCAACTGGGTGATTTGGTCCACCAAATTGATATAGGCGTAATTGGCCAGGAAGGTGGCGTCATGGGTCCCATTGGGAGAAACCAGGGCAACCAAGAGCATCGGAGTGGTGGGCGATTTGAGCAATGAAACACCAAAACTGCGCACGTCCTGCGGCAACTGGGGGTCAGCCTGGTTTTCCCGCAATTGCGCCAGCACCTGGTCGATATTGGCGTCCGTCTTGACGTCGAAGTTGACCCCCATGCGCATGACCCCGTTGTTGGCGCTGATGGAATACATGTAGTTCATGTTGTCCACCCCGGCCATCTGCTCCTCGATCGGCGTGGCGATGGATTGCGCCACGGTTTGGGCATCCCCGCCAACAAAAGTAGTTTGAATGCGAATTTCCGGAGGCACAATTTCGGGGAATTGCGCTACCGGCAGGGTGAGCATCGAAACCGCCCCGACAATCACAATCAAAATGGCAATCACCATCGCGACGATAGGCCGATTGATGAAGAAACGGTACATGTGGGATTAGGCCAGGTGCTGGGAAGCGCTTCCGTTCATTGAATGCCAGGAGCGTTGGCCGCCACAGCCGCCGGCGCAGGTTTTACAACCGTTCCTTCCTTGGCTTTCTGCAACCCCTCAACGACGACTCGGTCGCCGGCTTTGAGGCCCTCCTCGACGATCCACTGCGAGCCGACCTGCTCCCCGACTTTGACCGGCTGAAGGTGAGCTTTGTTCTGGTCGTCGACCAGCACCACTTGATAGGAGCCTTGCAGCTGAGTGATCGCGCGCTGAGGGACAAGCAGGGCGTTTGTTTTGGTCTGGGTCTGAACGCGCACGCGAGCGTATTGGCCCGGGCGCAGCACAAAATCGGCGTTCGAAAAAACCGCCGCGATCTGAATTGTTCCAGTGGTGATGTTGACCTGCCGGTCCGCAAAGAAAAACTTTCCGGGTGAGGGATACACCGATCCATTGGACAGAATCAGCTGCAGGGGCGGGCTATCACCGGGATTCGTGTCCCCGGCCACGAAACTTCGCCAGAAGGTAAGAAACGACTGCTCGTTGGCCTGGAAATAGACTCGGACCGGATCGATGGTTGAGACAGTGGTCAACACGGCGCCGGATTGGCCGACCAGGTCGCCGATCTGCGCCAAGGCGACCCCCGCCACGCCGTCGATCGGCGAAGTGATCCGGGTAAAGCCGAGGTTTAACTGGGCGGTGGTCAACGCGGCCTCGTCGGATTTGATCTGGGCCTCAGCCGCGAGGTTGGCCTGGACGGCGTCGTCCAATTGTTGCTGGCTGATTGCCTGTTCCTTAGCCAGCGGGGCAAAGCGTTTAACATCCAGCTGCGTCTTGCCCAACTGGGCTTTATCCTGGGCCAGCTTCGCCTCGGCCTGGGCGAGCACGGCCTGGAAAGGCCGCGGGTCAATTTGAAAGAGCAAATCTCCTTTCTTCACCTTTGCTCCCTCAGCGTAGTTTTGTGACAGCAGATACCCAGTGACCTGCGCCCGGATCTGCGCGTTGATAAACCCATCCACGGTGCCCACCCATTCCTGAAAAATCGGAACGTTGGAAGCCGTCACCTGCATTAACCGGACTTCCGGAGGAGGCGCGGGTTTGGCGGGTTGTTTTTTGCAACCAAAAGCCGTCAATAACAGAATCGCCGTCCATGCCAACGGC
>DATGLT010000159.1:0-5292 GCA_035294005.1 Verrucomicrobiia bacterium | reverse complement strand
TTCTCAAATCCACCAATATATTGTCTGTGACGGGGAACGGGTCGGCGGATTACGTGACGTGGGCGCACTGGACGGGAGACAATATTTTTATGGGACCCGGCTCGGACTCAACACCGCCGATGGGTGACGCATTGTTCACGGCGCCAACAAACGACTGGCATCTTGTGGGAACTTTGAACGGGCTCTTCAATACAAATTCGCCATCGCAGTTGCTTTCCGCAAACCAGAAAGGCGCCCAATCCTGGGAAGCGGTGTTGAATGGAATGACCGTGCTGAGCAACGTTTCGCCGTCTGAAATCGATCCGCTGGTTATGGCGGGTAATTCGCCTCAAGCGGCGCTGATCGCCGGAGCGATCCTAAACAACAAGAACTCCCAGCCGCAGCGCCTTTTCCAAAACGTGGGGGACATTCTTTCCACTCCCGAACTAAGCATGGCCTCGCCCTGGCTAAACAGCACGAACCTCCTCACGGATGAAGCCATCGAGATCCTCCCATCCCAGCTTTTGCCGTTGCTCCGGTCCGACTCTGTCGTCTCGCCGATCTTCGTTCCGGGGTCGCTCGTCCTTCAGTTTTCGGGCGATGACTCGTATTCTTACGTGGTCCAGGTCTCTACCAATCTTTTCGATTGGGTCACTTTTTCGACAAACCAGCCGGCGGGTGGATCTTTCCGCCTCTCGGCTCCCCAGACCGAAAGGGCCTGGCAGTTTTACCGATCCAAACTGGGTCCTTAGGATCGCTGAGCAGTATGTGCGGCGTTGGCGTTTTACGGCTTTCTTTGTAAGCTGGGGGAATGCTGGACGACACGATTGCGGCGATCGCGACTCCCGTGGGAGAAGGCGGACTGGCTGTTATTCGCATCTCGGGCAAAGCGGCCCTGGAGGTGGCGGACCGCTGTTTCAGGCCCGTTGGCAAAGGAGCATTGCGGCCCTCTGAGGCACCTACGCACACGATTCATTACGGCCATATCGAGCGTGACGGAAACCATGTCGATGAAGTGCTTCTTTCGGTCATGCGCGCTCCGAAAACGTTCACGCGCGAGGATGTGGTTGAAATCACGTGCCATGGCGGGATCCTGCCCGCAAAGCTCGTCCTCGACGCCGTCCTGGTAAACGGGGCGCGGGCGGCGGATCCGGGAGAATTCACTCGGCGCGCTTTTCTGAACGGGCGGCTGGATCTTGCGCAGGCCGAAGCGGTCACCGACTTGATTCATTCGCGCACGGAACTGGCATTGCGCGCCGCCAGCGAGCAACTCGAAGGCAAGCTCTCCAAGCGGATCAATGAACTGCGGGACCAAATGATGCGAGTGCTGGCGCACGTCGAGGCGCACATTGACTTTCCCGACGAGGACATCGCTCCGGAGACGCGCAGCCAATTGCTGGCGCGGATAGATTCCGGCATCCGCTTCATGGATCGGTTGCTCGCGACCGCCAATGAGGGGCGGCTACTGCGACAGGGAATCCGCGGTGCAATCGTGGGGCGCCCGAATGCCGGCAAGTCCAGCCTGCTCAACCAGCTGCTTGGGCACGATCGCGCTATTGTTTCGGCGATCCCGGGGACGACGCGCGACACGATCGAGGAGACGGCCAACATTCGGGGCATTCCTGTCATTTTCATCGATACCGCGGGCCTGCGCGAGGTGGGCGATGAAATTGAGTTGGAGGGGATTAAGCGCAGCCGCAAGTCCCTCGAAAACGCCGAATTCATTCTTCACGTGCTGGACGGGTCGGAGCCTGCCACAAAGGCGGATGAGAGCTTTCTCGCGGAGTTCTCCGCGAAGAAGAGGATTTTGGTGCGGAACAAAGCGGACTTGCCGCCAAGGTTGATTCTGCCGGAGGAGGTGGCCGCGGAAACGATGGAAGTCTCGTGCGTGACCGGGCAAGGGATTGAACCCCTCAAAGACGCCATTAAAGATCTAGCCTGGTCTGGTGAAATCGCCGCCGGCCCGGTGGAAGCGATGATTAACTCGCGCCATCAAGCGGCACTTGTCCGCGCTCGGGAAGCTGCCCAGCGATCCGGGGACGCTTTGCGAGGCAACGAAACTCTGGAGTTGGCGGCCATGGACTTGAGAATTGCGGTCAATGCCATAGGCGAAATCGTGGGCAAAACCACTACCGAAGACCTTCTGGATTCCATCTTCAGCCAATTCTGCATTGGAAAGTAAAGGCCATAAAACTTTGACAGGCGGGTGCGTTTCAGCCAATGTCGACCCCCAGGTAGGGAGTTTGCTTCCTTGGGCGAGTCGGTGTAAGTGTCAAATAGCAGATGGGTAAGGTGCTAATAATTGCAGAGAAACCGTCGGTTGCGAGCGATATTGCCAAAGCTTTGGGCGGTTTCAAAAAGCAGGATGACTACTACGAGAACGACAAATTCGTTCTATCGTCCGCAGTAGGTCATTTGCTCGAGTTGGCGGTTCCGGAAGGAGTCGAGCCGGCTCGGGGCAAATGGTCTTTTGCGCACCTGCCGGTCATCCCGCCCCATTTCGATCTCCAGCCGCTCGAGAAGACCGAATCACGCCTCAGGCTTTTGTCGAAATTGATCAAGCGCAAGGATGTGGACGAATTGATCAACGCCTGTGATGCCGGCCGTGAAGGGGAACTCATTTTCCGCAACATCGTGCGGTATGCCAAAGCGCGGCAACCCATTCGGCGCCTTTGGCTGCAATCGATGACTCCCGCGGCCATCCGTGAAGGGTTTTCGGGCCTGCGCGAGGATGGGGAAATGCTGCCGTTGGCCGACGCGGCCGTGAGCCGTTCCGAAGCCGACTGGCTGGTGGGCATCAACGGCACCCGCGCAATGACCGCCTTCAATTCCAAGTCAGGCGGGTTTTTCAAGACCACCGTGGGTCGTGTGCAGACTCCCACTTTGGCCATCGTGGTCGAACGCGAGCAGAAGATTCGCAAGTTCGTGCCCCGCGACTACTGGGAAGTCATTGGAACCTTTAAAGCCGAGGCGGGGGAATACACCGGCAAATGGTTTGACGAAAAATTTGTTCGTCCGGACAAGGACGGGGATACCGAACTCAAATCCGAGCGTGTTTGGGAGCTCGATAAAGGGGAGGCAATCAAAGCGAAGTGCCTCGGCAAACCGGGCATCGTCACCGAAGAGAGCAAACCGACCACACAGCTCTCGCCGCTGCTTTTTGATCTGACCAGCTTGCAGCGGGAAGCCAACAACCGCTTCGGGTTCAGCGCTTCGGCCACGCTCAAGCTCGCCCAGGGACTCTACGAGCGGCACAAGGTTTTGACTTACCCTAGAACGGATTCGCGCGCATTGCCCGAAGATTACCCCGGCACGGTGCGCAGCACTTTGAACATGTTGACCGGGACGAGCTACGCATCCTTTGCGGACACGATTCTCAAAAACCAATGGGTTAAGCCTAACAAACGCATTTTCAATAACGCCAAAATTTCCGATCACTTTGCCATTATTCCAACAACCGAGCCGCCCAAGAACCTGAATGAACCGGAGCAGAAACTGTACGACATGGTGACCAAGCGGTTCCTGGCGGTGTTTTACCCGGCAGCGGAGTTTCTGGAAACGACGCGGATCACGCGCGTCGAGGGAGAGCCTTTTAAGAGCTCGGGCAAGGTACTGGTTTCACCGGGGTGGCTGACCGTCTACGGCCGGGAAGCTCAGGATGAAGATGCGCCGACGTTGGCACCGGTCCGAGGAGGAGAACAGGTCGAAACGAAGGCGATTGAAGTAAAGCAAAGCCAGACCAAGCCTCCGGCACGGTTTACGGAAGCCAGCCTGCTCAGCGCGATGGAAGGAGCGGGGAAACTGGTTGAGGACGAGGAACTGCGCGAAGCCATGAGTGAAAAGGGGCTGGGCACGCCCGCGACTCGCGCCGCCATTATAGAAGGTTTGCTCGCCGAGCAATACCTTGTCCGCCAGGGCAGGGAGTTACAGGCCACGGCCAAGGCTTTTTCGCTGATGGAATTGCTCAACGGGTTGGGAATTCCCGAACTGACCAAGCCCGAGTTGACCGGCGATTGGGAATTCCAACTGCGCCAGGTCCAACGCAAGCAGAAAAGCCGCGAAGAGTTCATGACCGGCATCGAAGAGATCACCCGCCGCATGGTCGATCGCGCCAAAAAGTTCGAGTTGGACACGATTCCAGGCGACTTCGGCGTGCTCCAGGTGCCATGCCCCAAATGCGGCGGCGAGGTCCACGAGCGGTATAAAGCTTTTCAGTGTATCAAATGTGATTTCTCGGTCTGGAAGATTATTTCGGGCCGGCTTTTTGAAAGCTCCGAGATTGAGCAACTCATCCGCGACCGGCAGGTCGGGCCGCTCCAGGGATTCCGGAGCAGGATGGGCAGGCCGTTCGCCGCCGTGCTCAAGCTCAATGCCGAAAACAAAGCAGAGTTTGATTTCGGGCCCGACCAGCGCAACGGGGAGGGAGCGGCCGAGGTCGATTTCACAGGCCAGGAACCTGTTGGGAAATGCGCCAAGTGCGGCAACCGGGTTTTTGAGATGCCGATGGCTTTTGTTTGTGAAAAGTCGGTTGGCGCGAATCGCTCGTGTGATTTTCGGGCCAGCAAAATCATTCTGCAACAGCCTATCGAGCGAGCGCAGATGGAGAAGCTGCTTTCGACCGGAAAAACCGATTTGCTGCCGCGTTTTGTTTCCAAGAAGGGGCGCCCGTTCAAAGCGTTCCTGGTCGCAAAGGACGGCAAGATTGGATTCGAATTTGAACCAAGGCCTGCCAAGGCAAAACGCGCCGGCGGCAAAGCGGGCGCGGCTCAAGAACCCGCAGCCAAAATCGATTTTGCCGGCCAACCCGCCATTGGCAAGTGTCCCAAGTGCGGCGGCACTGTCTATGACACGGAAGCGGGGTATCTGTGTGAGAAATCCCAGGCTGACAAGCGCCCGTGCAAGTTCAAGATTGGCAAAACCATCCTGCAACAGCCGATCGAGCCGGCCCAGGCCGCAAAACTTCTGGCGGGAGAGAAAACTGATTTGCTCACTCAATTTATTTCCAAAGCCGGGAGGCCGTTCTCGGCGTACCTGCAAGTCGACGATATGGGTAAAGTGACCTTTGATTTTCCTCCGCGTGAAACCGAGGCGAAGCAGGAGGAGAGTTGAAAGCCGAATGTCAAAGGTTGAGCGCCGAGAGGGTGCGGTCATAGGTTCACGCCTGTGCCAGGCTTTGCCCGGCTGAATGGACTCTGCCGATTCGAAATCCCAACCCGAGGCTGAGGCTTGCAAGGATTGCCGCATCCGGGAATTCCTGGAGCACCTGGCAGTCGACCGCGGCGCGTCTACCTACACCCAAAGGAATTACCGGCA
>DATGLT010000158.1:0-2491 GCA_035294005.1 Verrucomicrobiia bacterium | reverse complement strand
ACGGCCGCCAATTCCAGCAATTGGGAGGCGCCCATCATTTTGCTCAGGTGTGGGAAGGTGGCTTCAACACCCAAGTTGAAGTCAACGGGGTAGCGGCTTTGGTCGCATTTGCTGGCCTGGGAAAAAAATTGCAGAGCATCCCGGTTTGACCGGATCAACGCACCCACCGACGATTTGACCGACGCAGACAGGGGGCCGCCTCCCAACGGGGGAAGTTTGCCGCGGCCCAACAGAGGCGCGGCCGAAGACTCGACATTCGCAAGGTGCAACGCGCCGATTGCGTCCCCAACAAAAATGGCGGCGTTTTGTCCGCTGGGCGGCTCAACGTACCAGGCGTTGAGTTCTGCCGTCGTGTGGGGAAGTCCATCCGGGACTGCCGCACCGCTCGCCATCGGCTTTTTGCCCAACCCGGCACTGCGGGCAAAGACAATCCCACCCGTGAGAACCACCGCCGCGAGTACCGTTCCGGAAAGAGCCCACACCAGGCGCTTGTTCCGGATGTTTGGGCCGGACTTTCCGGCGGTCCTCCCGAAAGACGGTACATTGGGCGGCATTGGCGGAAGCGTTGCGCGCGAGAGAACCTCTCGGCCGAGCCGAAGGGCGGGCGCGGAAGGCGGGCGCGCTCCGAGACGCTCGGCGATCACTTCATTCGCCAGCGCGGTCCCATCAACACCGCAGACCGGACACAAAACGGCATAACCCATGGCCCCCTCCACCGGCTCAACATCGAAGGCATACTTTTGTCCACATCCGCAACGGATTTTGATCGGAATCATAATTTGCGCCTATATCTATTTCCATCTGTCATCGAGCTACCGAACGATGTGTTTGCCCGCTCACTCGCATCGCAGAGCGGTCATTGGGTTAATGCAAGCCGCCCGGCGCGCCGGCAGCCAGCAGGCCATCACGCCGATTACCAGCACCAGCAGTCCGCTCGCAGCAAAGGACAACGGGTCGGTGGGGCTTACCTCGAACAAAAGCGCCTGAATCACCCGGGTAAAAGCCAGGGAACCTGCCAGTCCGGCGGCACAACCAAGCACGGCCAACTGCATGCCCTTGCCAATGACCAGCCACATCAAGCTGGACCTCGGTGAGCCTAGCGCCAGACGTATTCCCATCTCCGGGATGCGCTGGCTCACCGAGTAGGCGATGATTCCGTAGATACCCACCATCGCGAGAAGCAATGCCAGCAGTGAGAACAGTCCGACCACAAGCAGGATCAGCTTCTTGGGTGAAATGAACTGGTCGACCATTTGACTCAGCGTTTGGACGTCTTCGAGGAATATGTCCGAGCCGACTTCCCGGATTGCGGCGCGCAGGGACGGCGCAAATGAAGCGAGCGTCTGCCTGGTGCGCACTACCAGTTGGCCACCCACACCTGGAAGGTAGATTTGCGGCGCGGCTTCCGGTTCCAATTGGTTTTGCCGGACATTGCCGACGACGCCGATCACTTTACAGGTGAACGAACCGCTGGCGCCGCTGGTGTTTTCCTGAATCAATACCGTCTGGTCGACGGCATCCCTGCCCGGCCAAAGTGCGCGCGCCATCCGCTGGTTGACGACGACGGAAAAGGTGGTGTCCGGTGGGGCGTTCGCCTCGAAAGGACGCTCTTGTAAACCAAAGGTCCGCCCGGCGATCAATGGGATCCGGAGGGTTTCAAAATAGCCATGGTCCCCTTCCTGAACAAAAACACTCGGCATCTCGCCCGGCGCGTAGGTTGCCCCTTGAGCGCGGACCTTTACCACATCGCGAATGGCGAATGGCAGAGCGTGAGTGAAACCTACAGACTCGACTGCAGGGAGCGCTTTAATGCGCCGCGAAATCTCCCCGAAATAGGCGATCTGCTGTGTGTTGGTCGTAAAGTCCCGATTGACTCGAATCCGGCAGGTCACCACCTGTTCCGGGCGGAACCCGAGGTCAACATCGATCAGCCGCACAAAGCTTCGGAGCAGCAAACCAGATCCGACAAGAAGAACGCACGCCAGCGCAACTTCGGATACGACCAGCGTCTCACGGATCCGCAGCCCCCGCCGCCCGGCACTCGATCCACGCCCGGCTTCCTTCAGGTCAACGTGAAGCCGACTTTTCGAAAACTGAAGCGCTGGAACGATGCCAAAGAGCAGGCCGGTCGAACAGGCTGCCAGCAGCGCGAAGCCCAAAGTCAAATTATCCACGCGGGCAGACTGCAAAAGAGGGATACCCACGGCCTGGCACCGGGCGATGGCCCGCGTGACCAAAATCGCCAAGGGAACTCCCAGCGCTGCGCCCCCCAAGGCCAGCAACACGCTTTCTGTCAGCAGTTGCCGGATCAGTCGGGATCGGCCGGCCCCCAGCGACAGCCTGACCGCGATCTCCTTCTGCCGCGCCGCGGCCCGGGCCAGAAGCAAGTTGGCGAGATTGACGCAGGTAATCAGCAAAACGCAACCAACCGCGCAAGCCAGCACCAGAAACGGACGGCGGAACTGACCAGTGACGTGTTCCCGCAAAGGAA
>DATGLT010000157.1:0-7611 GCA_035294005.1 Verrucomicrobiia bacterium | reverse complement strand
TACCGTCAAAGAAAAGACCCTTTCCATCCGTTCGGCAGATTCGAAGTTCGAAGTTACCAAAGCCGCCATTACCGAAATCACCGAGCGCAGCGCGGCTGCCTCGAGTGAAGCTTAGTTCGCGCCCCCATGAATCGAAATAATCTCTGGAGATTTGTCCTTGTCCTTTTAGTAGTGCTTTGGTCGTTCTACGAACTTTATCCTCCAAGAGGCAAAGACCTGGTGCAGTATTTCCGCGAGCGGGCTGTCAATACGCGCGACGGCAACTTCTCCAACATCGTCGCCAAGGTCCAGGTCCTGCAGAAGGCCATGCCGCAGAAGCCTTATGACAACCTGGCCGATGCCATCGGCACCAATGACATCACCAAGTACTTCCCAATGTTCGAGGCCAAGAACGAGGAGAATCCGACGCGTTACATTCTCAACCGGCTGCAGCGAGAGGCGGCCGGGCGCATTCGGCTGGGGCTGGATTTGCAGGGCGGCACATCGTTCCTGGTCAGAATGGACTCCACAAGTCTTACAAACACGTCCGATACAACGGTGGCGCTCAGCCAGGCGGTGGAAGTGCTTCGCAAACGAGTCGATAAATTTGGTGTCGCCGAGCCCCTGATTCAACCGCAGGGCAATGACGAGATCCTTGTGCAACTGCCGGGATTGTCCGCCGACGACCAGGAAAGCGCCAAGATTGCCATCAAAAAGCCTGCGTTCCTGGAATTCAAGCTCGTCCACGAAGATAGCCGGAACCTCATCGAGCAGGGAACAACCATCCTGCCCGGTTACCAGCTCATGACCCATGTCAAGGTGCAGCCCAACGGCACCAAACAGGTAGAGAAATACCTGGTCAAGAAAAAGGCCGAGATGACCGGGGGAATTAAAAACGCCATGGTCACTCGGGATAACCTGGGGCGACCGGAGATTTCCTTTACGCTGGATAGCGTCGCCGCGAAGACGTTCGGCGACATCACGACTGAAAATGTGGGGCGCCAGCTGGCCATTATCCTGGACGGGCAATTGCAGACCGCGCCGGTTATTCGTTCACCGATCACCGGCGGCAGCGGAGTCATTGAAGGCGATTACAGCCAGCAGGAGGCCTTTGCGCTTCAGGCGGTGCTCGAAAACCCGCTCAAGACTCAGCTGACCATCGAGGCTTCGCGATTGGTGGACCCCACACTTGGGAAAGATTCGATTCGCAGCGGCATCCGAGCTTCGATTTATGGGACACTCGCGGTTTCAGCTTTCATGCTCGTTTATTACATGATTGCGGGCCTGGTTGCGAACATCGCGTTGATTGCCAACATCATCATCCTGGTAGGCGTGATGTGCGCCTTCGGCACGACCTTCACCTTGCCCGGCATCGCAGGGTTGGTGCTGACGGTGGGTATGGCCGTGGACGCTAACGTGCTTATTTACGAACGCATTCGCGAGGAATCCTCGAAGGGCAAGTCCTTGCGCGGGGCCATCTCCGCCGGGTACGACCGGGCGTTCGGCACGATTTTCGATTCCCACGTCACGACGCTTATTTCCTCAGTGATTTTGTGGAAGATGGGCACCGGTTCCGTGCAGGGCTTCGGGGTGGCGCTGACCATCGGCGTTGCCGCGAGCTTGTTTACCGCGCTTGTGGTGACCCGAATGATCTTCGATTTCCTCCTTGAACGCGGGTGGCTCAAATCGATCCCGATGCTCCATATCATTCGCGCTGTGAAGCTTGATTTCATGAAGCTCGCCAAGCCGGCGTTTATTACGTCCTGGGTGATCATCGCCATCGGGATCGCCGTCGGGTTTCACCGGGGCAGAAGCGCTTTCGGGCGTGACTTCATCGGCGGTGACAGCGTGACCTTTTCATTCCAGCAGAAGATTGATCCCGATAAACTGCGGGCGAGCCTTTCGGCGGCGGGCATTAAGGATCCGCTCATCCAGTACCAGCGCGATTTGGCGACGGGCAACGAACTATTGCGCGTGGATTCTCTCCCGGAAACAGGGGACACGGTGAAGAACGCCCTGGAACATCTTGGGTCCGGCGGGTTTCATTCGACATCGCAGGAGCACGTGGGAGCGACAGTCGGCAAGGACATCCGGCAGTCAGCCATCATTGCTTCGCTCCTTTCGTTGTTCGGGATCCTGGTTTACGTGGCGTTTCGCTACGAGTTTTCGTTTGCAGTCGGCGCCGTGCTCGCCGTAATTCACGACGTCCTCATGACCATTGGCATTTACTACATGTCCGGCCGCGAATTCAACGCAACGACCGTAGCCGCTATCTTGACAATCATTGGCTTCTCCACCAACGACACGATCGTGATTTTCGATCGGATCCGCGAGGATTTGAAGCTGGGCATTCGCGGCTCTTTCAAGGAAGTAATGAACCAGGCGCTGAACCAGACTTTGAGCCGAACGATTATCACCTCCGGAACGGTCTTCCTGGCGACGCTTTCGTTGTTCATCTTCGGCGGTGGCGAAATCAACGATTTTGCCTTCACGTTTTTGATCGGCATTGTCACCGGAACCTATTCGAGCATCTACATTGCTAGTGCCCTGGTCCTGTGGTGGCACAAAGGACAGCGGCCGGCCATCGGCACCTCGCCCGTCGCGATTCACAGTGCCGAACCGGCCCGGGGATAAGCGGCAATGACCGCTTGAAATGCCGGCCACGATCGAAATCACGCTCTGGCACTGGATCGGGTTTGTTTGCGCGGTAGTGATTTTGCTCGGGTTGGACCTGGGGTTTTTTCACCGGCGCGCACACACAGTAGGGTTTCGCGAGTCGCTGCTTTGGACCGCTTTCTGGGTTTGCCTTGCGATGTTGTTCGCCCTGGGGCTTGCCTCTGTGCGCGGGCGAAAAGAGTCGCTGCAGTTTGTCACGGGGTACCTGATTGAATTGTCGTTGTCGATGGACAATGTCTTTGTCATCGCATTGATCTTCGAACATTTTGCCATCCCATCACGATATCAGCACCGGGTTTTGTACTGGGGAATCCTTGGAGCGCTGATCATGCGCGGCACCATGATTGGAGTGGGCGTCGAACTCGTGTCCCACCTGGACTGGATTCTTTATGTTCTGGGAGCATTCCTGGTGGTCAGCGGAATCAGAATGCTCGGCGTCAAATCCGAGGTCAATCCGGAGAAAAGCCCGGTGTTACGGCTGGCGCGGAGATTTTACCCCGTATGCCCGCACCTGGATGAGCAGAAATTCGTCACGATTTTTAACGGCCGGAAGGCCCTGACCCCGCTGGCTTTGGTGCTTCTGCTCGTGGAAACGAGTGACCTGTTTTTTGCGGTCGATTCCATTCCCGCAGTTTTCGCGGTGACCACCAAGCCATTTATCGTCTTTACCTCAAATGTTTTCGCAATCCTTGGGCTGCGTTCGCTCTATTTCGTTCTCGCCGGAGCAATTGGCTCTTTCCGGTTTCTCAAAGTCGGTCTTTCCATTGTCCTGGTTTTTATTGGATTCAAGATGCTGATCGATCCGAATGACCGGCCTCCCAAATGGTTCCAATACGACATTCCGATAGGCATATCGCTCATGGTCATCGGCGGCATCCTCCTGGTCTCGATCCTTGCCTCGATTATCGCTGCCTGGCGCGATAGAAAATCCAAGTAACCTACGGACGAACGAAGGTTGACTTACAAAGCCAACCACATGGACGAAAACCACGGCTGAGACAAGCGCGCAACGTGCCATTGTTTCGGCCCAGATCTCAAAGATGACCCGGTCCATGGCCAGTTTCGGAGAATACCCCATGGAAAGTTCAGCCGTTCGGCACGTTCCTTTATCAAAGGATGGACACGATGAAGAACACTTTTCTTATACTGCTTAGTTGCGTTACAACCGCTACAACCGCATTGGCCCAAGTCCCGGAGAGTCAACCTCCTCAGAGCCCTTCGTACCAGGGTCAAGTGCCACAGAATTATTCGTACAACGGCAACGTTGTTCGCAATCAGCAAGCGGCCGGCGGGGTCATGTTTACCAACAGCTCAGGCCAAACGTTCACCGCGAACGACCTCGCGCTGCAACTTCAAAACCTCCGAAGCGCCGTCGATCAGGCGATTCCGGTGCTCAGCGCATTCAATGAAAATTATTCAAATTCTGTTGGCGGCGGCCGACAAACGGTGGGAGGCGCTCTCTCAGGAATTGTGTCGGATGTATTGCACAGGAACCAACAGACTTCGGGAGCAAACCAAAGCTCGTCCTTCAGCGGGACCAACCTGCTCGCGATTCTGCACGGGTTATTAAACACCAACGCTGCCAGTTCGACTATGGGAGCGCCGGCCAACGCCGAGGACTTAAGAACGCTTGAAACCGACCTGCAGCCCGTTGCGTCGATCCTGCAAAGAATGAACGTCAGTCCTGCGGCAAACAGTTTTGGGACGCAGAACCCTTATAACAACCCTTCCTTGCCGAGCAGGAACCAAAGCCTGTCGCCAACGGGGCGTTAATGCCGGCGCAATCGGAAGGAATTCGGTGTGACGGCGTTCAGAAGAACGCCGTTTCTTTGGTTCGCCCGCATTCGACAGACGAAATAAAGCTGGGGAGTTCTTCCGAAATCGCCGCTAATATCTGCAGGAGCGCCGCCGAGGTAGACAGGCCAATATCCACAGTTTTCTCGCGCTTCCGGCCTCATTAACTCCTCCCTCGCCGTCTCGATTGGGTTTTCACGGAGTGCGGCGGCGTACTCACCTTGTCTCTGGAAGTTTACCTGCTAACCTTTCGGCGCAGATGAACAACAACACGCACATCTCATTCATCAAGGAAGACCCATGGCGGATTTTTCGCATTATGGCAGAGTTCGTGGATTCCTTTGAAGCGCTCTCGCAAGTTGGCCCCGGCGTCACGGTTTTTGGCTCGGCCCGAATGCTGCCGGAGAACCCCTATTACAAGTCGGCAGTCGAATTGGCAAAAGGCCTGGCAAAAAACAATCTCGCGATCATAACCGGGGGCGGCCCTGGAATTATGGAAGCGGCAAACCGGGGAGCGACTGCGGTGAAAGGGAAATCCGTGGGTTTGAACATCGAGTTGCCTCACGAACAAAGAGGCAACCGCTTTGCCAATATCCCGATCAATTTCCATTACTTTTTTTCACGGAAAGTTTGTTTCGTGAAATACAGCATCGGGTTCGTGTTCATGCCGGGCGGGTTCGGCACGCTGGACGAATTTTTTGAAGTGCTAACCTTGGTTCAAACCCAGCGCATTCCGCAGTTTCCGCTTATCCTTTTCGGGAAGGAACATTGGAAAGGGTTGATCCGATGGATGAAAGAGCGCTTGGAAGGGCCTCAGTTTATCAGCCCGGGGGATTTGGACTTGTTCAAACTCACCGACGATCCTCAGGAGGTCATCGATATCATCCTCGAGTACGAGAGGCGGGTTGGGCCGCCCGAGATCGTCCCCAAAGCTTTTGCCTGAGAGACATAGACTGCTGAGGGAGACTGTATTCGACTACTGAAAAGAATTCCGAGAGGGGGCAGTCACATTAACAAGATTTCGTGCGATTAGTTTCTCCAGCGTTCCTACACTTCGTTTAAATTCGTGTCTCATTTGTACAAAGTCTCGCGTCTGGGGAATGGGCTGACGGTGGCCACAGCTGAGATGCCGCACATGGTCGGGGTGAGCGTGGGTATCTGGGTGGGAGTTGGCTCCCGTTATGAATCCGCTGAGCTCAATGGGGTTTGCCATTTTATTGAGCACCTGCTTTTCAAAGGCACGCGCCGACGATCGGCCCGGGAAATTTCGCAAGCAGTCGAGGGGATTGGTGGGTATCTCAACGCGTTCACCAGTGAAGAGACCACCTGTTTTCATGCAAGGGCCTGCTGCGATCGGTTTGACGACCTTCTGGATGTGTTGCAGGACATGCTGCTCAATTCGCTCTTTGCGCCAGGCGACATCAACAAAGAACGCGAGGTGATCAAGGAAGAGATCGCCATGTACCTCGATGAGCCGCAGCATTACGTGCAGGAGTTGCTCAACGCAACGTTGTGGCCCGGGGAGCCGCTCGGCCGCCCGATCACCGGTAGCGCAAAAACCCTGGACTCGCTGAACCGTCAACGCCTGGTGCGGTATTTGCAAAATCACTATGTGAGCGGCACCACGGTCATTGTCGCGGCGGGGAACATTACGCATCGCAAAGCCTTGAAAGCGGCCAGCCGATATGCAGCCCGGTTCAACGAGGGCGCTCGCTCGCAGTATCCGCCGGTCAGAGCCCAACAGATTTCACCCCGAATTGCCCTTTACAGCAAGAATACCGAGCAAACTCAGCTGGCGTTGGGCATTCGAACCTGTTCGCGGCACGACGAGCGGCGGTACGGCTTGCGCCTGCTCAACACGATACTCGGTGAGAATATGAGTTCGCGCCTGTTCCAATCGATTCGGGAGGATCGCGGCCTGGCCTATTCCGTATACAGCACGCCCAGCTTTTTCCAGGACACCGGCGACCTCGTCATTTCAGTCGGGCTCGACACAGACAACATTGTGAGCGTGCTACGATTGGTGCTGCGCGAACTCCGACGCCTGGCGTCGAAAGCACCCGCGGCCTCGGAGCTCCGGCGAGCCAGGGATTATGTAAATGGCCAGATTGACCTTGGGCGCGAAAGCACCGACAGCCAGATGAACTGGGTTGGAGAGCAGTTGCTTGGATATGGGTCGATTCAGCACCCGGACGAGGTGAAAAAGCGACTGGCGCGCGTGACCGCGGCCGAAGTTCGCGCCATTGCGCGGGACTTCTTCAGGCCTGAGCGTTTGAACCTGGCCATTGTCAGCCCGCTTAAGTCAGCAACTCATTTGAACCGCTTTTTGTGCGCGCTATAGTCAAAGAAATACCATCCGCTCCCGCGCCGGAACAGCTGATGGCATCACTCGCGCAGGAGCGGGGCCGCATTCTGCTCAGAAGCGCTCTCCAGGAAGGGAACAGTGGCCGGTATTCATTTGTGACCGCCAGGCCGTTCCTGACGTTCCGGTCGTCGGCTGCGCAATGCGAAATGCGCTCCCCGGAAGGTGTTCGGTTTGAGTTCGGAGACCCCTGGCGTGTATTGGAGGGGCTCTTGTCCAGGTATGAGCTGCACGACGAACTGGATTTACCGTTTCCCACGGGAGGCTGTTTTGGTTTTTGGGGATACGATCTTAAAAATTTCATTGAACCGAGTTTGCGCCGACGTGCCGTCGATGATCTGGAATTTCCGGACTGTCACCTTGGGTTCCATGACAGCCTGGTTGCCTTTGACCACGTCCTCGGGACCTGTTGGATAGTGGCCACTGGCCTTGAACGGGATGGCAGCCGAAATCCTGACGCGGCTCAGCGCCAAATCGGTTTTTGGCTGGAGCAATTGACCCGCTCCGCAGGCGTGAAAACGCGCGTTGAGGCCGTTCGAGGAGCCGTAGCCGGGAAATGCTTTTCGGTTCCTGGCGTGGCGGAGGACGACGCTGTTTCCGGTCTTTGCTCAAACGTTTCGCGGGAGCAGTTCCTCGCGAAAATTGTGGCTGCGCAGAAATACATTCAGAACGGCGACATTTACCAGGTGAACCTGTCTCATCGATTGGACCTGGAGTCGGCCCCGCGAGCCTGGGACCTCTTTCGGGCGCTGAACGAAGTGTCGCCCGCGCCGTTCAGCGCGTTTATCGATGCGGACGAC
>DATGLT010000156.1:0-8640 GCA_035294005.1 Verrucomicrobiia bacterium | reverse complement strand
GCCGTCGAAGAGTGTCAGTTCAGCTTCGTGTTTCTGCCCTGGTTCTCTTTTTGACCTTCTGAAGGCGTGGCCAAAGTCTTCCGGAGGTCTTCAACCTCTTTTTGCGCATCGATGCGATTGCCTTCCAGCAGGACGTTCCCTGCTCCTTCTTCAATCCGAATCCCGACAAGCTGGCTGCGAGCTTCCGCGGGACGCGTGTCCCGGATCACGTTTTCGCGAAATACCAGGTCGCGGGTTTCTCCCCGAACCAGGATGCCTGCTGAAGCAACTCCGTGACCGTTGTTCTCAATCGTGTTTCTCTCAATCCGGTTGCGATGCCCTGCCATCGGTTCGGTTTCATTCCTGAAAAAGACGCCGTCTTCGTGGTTGCCGCGGATTTCATTTTCCTGGAGCACGTTGTCGGTGTCCTTGTGGCCGATGGAAATGCCGTACCCGCCGTTGTTTTCCAGAAGATTCTTTTCGAAAAGCCCGTGCCGAACCCGCCAGCAAAGGAACAGGCCGTCTTGTCCATTGTTCCTGGCGATGCAGCCGCGAACCACCGGCCTTTGCGAACCGCTTCCAGGATGCATCCCAAGCCCGGCGTTCCCCTCGCTCACGCAACCCTCGACGATCACGTCGTTGGATTGTTGAAAGCTGATTCCGTCCCCGTTGAAATTACGTACCGTGCACCGCCTGACCACAGCACCGAAACCGCGGTACAGAAAGACCCCTCCTCCCCGGCAGCCGTTGAGTGGAACATTCTCCTGCTTGTTGCCGTCGATAATGAGGTCTTCCACGGAGGCTCCTTGCAGGTTGTAGCCGCTGACCACAGGAAATACCGTCGCCGCCATGGCCTCATTGGCGACGAGGCAATCCGCGTTCAAGGCCGTATTAAACGCGAAGGTGTTCCCGTTAGCCCCGATAATCCGCCCCACGGTGGTATGAAAGCCCCCGGATTGTTTGTCCCACACCGTAATGCCGTAGCCGACCTTGAAGCCGGCGGGATCCCGCACGGTTACCTGTTCTTCGCCGTAGTCTCCGTCCATTGCCAACGATGAAGAGACGCCTTTAGCTTTCCGCAGAATAGTCGCGCCAGGGGTGCCGCGAACAGTCACAAACGAGCGCAAATGCAGTGAATCGTGCATCACGAATTCACCGGGTCCAATCAGGACCGTGCCGCCACCCAGCCCGGCGATGTAATCCAGCGCGGCCTGGAGAGCCCGTTCGTCGGACCCGATAAGATCGGCATCGTTGCGTCCGACAGTGATGCTGGGCAAGTCCTTCATTTGCGAGTGCATTGCTCGAGGCAACTGTTCCTCGGCAGGCGAGGCCGCCATCGGCGGGTTTGTGCCGTCAACGGCATTTGCACAACGGATTGAGACCAAAAAAGCGAGCAAATAGGAGGCGTGCCGCATGGCGCACCCTAACTCGTGAGGCCTTCCCCCGCGAGAAGATTCCAACGACGGGTTGGGTTAGATTTTTGCTTAAGTCTTGCCACAACCGACCGATAAAGAATTGTCCGCAATGGACACCAGGTCCCGGCTCCCCGCCGGGTGACTTCGCCGCCCCCCATTTTTGGGTTTTGGGGGGCGGCCTCGTTTTAGGCCGGACTTTCGAACCCTCGGGGGCCGCTTCGAGGCTAAATTCACGTAACCGGAACGGCCACACAGGCGTCTATTGATCTGGAACCCGGCTGCGCTTTGCGCAGTTTGGGACCGGAGGCCCGCCCTCGTAGATCACGGCGAGGGCGGGCTGCTCTTTTGCCCTGCCCCCGGTCCGTGGAACGGGTCGGTCATTGAATAAGAAGCCGGTAAAACCGATTCGGATCCGGCCCCGGAGTAGACACCGAGATGACCTGGCCGGTGCTGTAAAAGGTTTGCAGAAGCTGCCAGTCGGACTGAGCCCCAAGATTTGTGGAGGTCAGGAGGCTGTAACTCGGTCCCGGTTGCGTGGTGAATTGGAGCGACAAAACACCATTTGAAAACGTGAGCCCCCCAATTGCAGGATTCACCACCGGAACTACGCGCACAGACGCGCTGGAGGTTTCGCCGCCCGGGTTATCGGTATTGAAGACGGTAGCTTTGAGGAGATAATCGCCGGGCTTCGACCACGTGTGTGCCGTGCTGAAACCGGCGTTCGTTTCGATCGTCCCGTCCCCGAAATCCCATTGCAATGCGCTCGCGCTGCCCGAAATTAGAGCGGTTATCGGCATGACTCCCCCCGCCGCCACTTCTGGCCATGCGCTCAATTGAACCGAGAGAGGGCCCGAAAACTGCCCGTTGATGATTTCATTGCAGCCAATCGACGGCGGCTGGCTCCAGGGTGCGCCGTCAATGTCTGCAAACCCCACGGTGCCAAGGTCAAGGCCGGCAGCTCGACAGGGAGAGCTTGACGCGCAATGCGCCAGGTCCATCAGCTCAGGGTTATTGGTAATACCGTTGACGCGGATGCGGTAAGGTGAGTAGCACACGTTGTAGTACGTGCTTGACCCGCCAAGATTTTCATAACTCGACCCGTATTGGGAGCTGGCAGGTGCCACATTGAAATAAACGATGCTGTTCCAAACGCTCGAGAAGTCCACGCCTGCTACAATACTAGACGTGGAAATATTGCTTACAATAGTACAGTGGAACGCGTAAGCAGAGTAGACCCCGGCACCGATTGCCGCTTGATTCAGTGCCACCACGCACCCTTCCAGTACTCCAGGCCCCTGAAAGCCTCCCCCCTGCTTGGCGGTATTCCCAAATATCCGGCTGCGACGCGCGATTCCACCGTTTAGCCCGGCCGAATTCACAGCCGAATTCCCAAGGACCAGGCTCTCCTCCACAAAGGCCATCGCCGCCCCGCCACCCGTCAAAGCGATGCTCCCTGAAAGTATACAGTCGCTCAGGCGCCCCTGGAAAACTCCGCCGCCATAGCTGCCCGCTGAGCAGTTGGTGATTACACAATTAACCAGCAACGCTCGAAACGAGCTGGCACACCAGGCTCCGCCACCATTCAAGGCCGCTGAACCGTTCCTCAAAGTAATGCCACCTATGGCGGCTCCATCTGCAATCCACACACAACGAACCGAACTTGGCCCGTTCGTATTTGCGTCCCAGGCCCCCTCGATCGCCGTTTGGCCGGGACCATTGACGCTCAACACCGTCAGCGCCTTGTCCAGAACCACGCGATTTGTTGTGCCGTCCCCTGCCACCAACCGGCCGCCAGTGCGATAAATGCCGTTGGTGACCAGAATGACCGTGCCCGTCAGGCTCGCGTCGATCGCATCCTGCAGGTTGGTTGCAGCGCTGGCCCAATTGCCGTAAGGCGCGCTCGGGTTTAAACCGCTGGCATCCACGCATGCCACCTTCACGTTCACCACCGCGCTGGTCACCATCCCAAAACTGTTGCTGGCCACCACCTGGTATGCCCCCGCATCCGAAATATTGAAATTGGCGATAGATAGAACGTTGCTGTGGGAAGCCCCGAAATGCCCATCGTCCGCAACTAAAACTCCGTCCTTGGTCCACCAGCAATAAGGCTGCTCGCCTGCCAATTCAAAAAGCATTTGCGCCTGCCCGGGGCCGTTGCCTGGAATGACGCGTGGCTGGGCGATGAGCCGCAACTCGGAACTGAACTCCTCGCACCCAATGGATGGCGGGTGAGCCAACGCGTGGCCATCCAGGTCCGTTGCCCGTATCTTCAGATCCAAGCCTCGGCCTTTCGCCGGGGAATCGGCGGCCAAGTGGACGCCGTCCGACAAAAGATTCGGGACCAGCCACCATGGGCTGCCGTCCATCGGAACAGCTGTAATCTGATCGGGTGGCACCAGACAATATGCGGCAGTCCCCGGAGAGTTGAGGTTCGGCCCGTTTAAGTAAAACAGACAATTAGTACTGGTCGCGGCCATAGTGGCAGTCGCATTCCCGAAAAATGTGCAGTTCAGATTCGTGCCGGTAGCGGATCCCCAATTGGCGTTGCCCTCAAAGAGGCTGCACACAACGAGCGCCGAGATAGCTCCTCCGCCAGCGTTCCCAACTATACGGCTGTTCCAAACCACCCCGCCATTCACGCCGGCCGCATTGTTTGTCTCAATTACGCAAGAAAACGCCTGGCCGCCACCCAGTGCTGCCCGGACAGACGTGTTCCCATTGACCTGGCACCCCGACAGGTGGCTCTGATACGCGGCCGCCCCACTGGGCGCAGTATTGCTGGTGACCGTACAATTCTCCGCAACAGCCCAACTCAACCCGGCTCCTCCCGCCGCCATGTTCCCGGACACGTCAGAACTGGTGATACGACCCTGAAACATGCCTCCTGCATACCTTCCAGCCGAGCAATTGCTGATCACGCAACCCACCAAACAAGGTTTCAGCCCGGTCCCTGCACACCAGGCTCCGCCACCATCCAACGCCGCTGAACCGTTCCTCAACGTAATTCCACCTAGGGCGGCTCCATCTGCAATCCACACACAACGAACCGAACTTGGCCCGTTCGTATTTGCGTCCCAGGCCCCCTCGATCGCCGTTTGGCCGGGACCATTGACGCTCAACACCGTCAGCGCTTTGTCCAGAACTACGCGATTTGTTGTGCCGTCCCCTGCCACCAACCGGCCGCCAGTGCCATAAATGCCGTTGGTTACCAGGATGACGGCGCCCGTCACGCTGGCGTCGATCGCATCCTGCAGGTTGGTTGCAGCACTTGCCCAGTTGGTGTAGGGCGCACTAGGGTTTAAACCGCTGGCATCCACGCACGCCACCTTCACGCTCACCACCGCGCTGGTCACCATCCCAAAACTGTTGCTGGCCACCACCTGGTATGCCCCCGCATCCGAAATATTGAAATTGGCGATGGATAAAACGTTGCTGTGGGAAGCCCCGAAATGCCCATCGTCCGCAATTAAAACTCCGTCCTTAGTCCACCAGCAATAAGGCTGTTCGCCTGCCAATTCAAACACCATTTGCGCCTGCCCGGGATCAACTCCGGGCATCACGCGCGGCTGGCCGACCAGCACCGGTTTATGGCTCCACTCAATACAACCAATAGCCGGCGAACCAGCCCACGCCCGACCTTCCAGGTCCACTCCACTGGCGTAAGCGCCGGAACCTGCCCCGATGCAAGGCGAACCGATTTGCAAGTGGATCCCATCACTCATCAGCAGGGGCGCGCCAGGCACGCCATCCGCCAGGTTGCGCATCAAAAGCGGTTCGGTGCAGCAATTGGTCAGCGTTGTTCCGATGTAATTCGCCGTCTGTTCTTGAAGCGTCCCATTATAATAGAGAATGGAATTAACCGCGGACCCGCCTTGTGCCCCGCCATAAGGATTGCCTGTAACCGTGCAGTTCAGAAGCCGACCTGCCGCGGGTGAAGAGGCGTAGAAACCTCCACCGAAATTGCCGACCACTGCCGAACCCACAACTACCGAATCGTAAACGCCACCGCCAAGACCCGCGGTATTGCTTCGCACTATGCAGTTCTGAAGCAACCCCGCGTAGACGCCGCCGCCTTGCCCACTCAATGGAAGCTGGTTGTTCTCCAGATTGCAGTTGGTCAACGTGCCCTGGTACGCGCCGCCCCCGGTCATTACCGCCGAATTCCCCCAAACCATCGACCTGGCCACGAGAATTCCGTTCGAGGAGCAATAGACACCGCCTCCCGCCACGCTGGCATGGTTCCCACCGATTTGGGAATCACTCAGCCACGCGTTGTAAACGCCGGCCCCGTTTCTCGAAAAATTGTTGCTGATAACGCAGGCGTTGACTGTGCCTTGAAACACGCCGCCTCCATTGAAGTAAGCTGCGTTCCCCGTGATCATGCAGTTCGTCAAAACCGCGCCAGCCGAATTGCAATAAGCCCCGCCCCCGCTGCCGTCAGCGTTCAACGACTGCGCCGTCGCCCCTTGCGTCAAGGTAAACCCGCTCACCGTCCCCCCATCCCCCAGCCATAAACACCGAATTGACCTCGTGCCATTGGTGGTCCCTGGACTTGCAGCTCCGGCAATCACGGTGACTGTGGGTCCGTTCACGCTTTGCAGTAGTAAAGCCTTGGTAACCACCACGCGATTGGTGAGTGTGCCGCCGGGACCGGCCGCGCCACCCGTGGCATATACTCCATTGGTCACCCACACCCGGTCACCCGCCGCGCTGGCGTCCACCGCGGCCTGGATGTTGGTTGCCGCTGATGACCAATCCGTAAAGGGCGGCACGTGACCTCCCAGAGGTGAGACGTAACGGTCTGTCGCATTGGACGAGTTCAAAAGGGTGACTGCAGCGACAGCAATGATCGTTGTACGTAAGTCTAGACTCATAATCAGCAACGTGGACTGTTAGCGCCTCATCAACCTGTCATTCGCTCAAACGAAGGTGATAACCCGTGCTCATTTAGACAATTAGACCAGCAGAGACAAGCAAAATCGCGAGGTCAAATCGACGCGGGAGCCTGCTTTGCCATAACTGTGACGACTAAGCCTAGCGCCTCCGCTACTTCACCACTTCCGCTCGGACTGCTTTTCCTGGCCTGAACGGCTTGCGCTTCGCCTTCTCTAGCGCCTGCTGCTCCGCATCCGCCCGATCCAAGGCCTTTACGGTGATCTGGTCTTCAACGCTCGCGGTGCGCCGTACGGTGATCGAGAACTTCTGCGGCTGCGGCTTCTTCGGCTCCTCCTCCCTGGGGGCGACCTCCCTAACGAGATCAAGCACGTCATTGGACGGCGCATCGGCTCGAGCGGTTCGGTGAACAGGTGCCGGTCTCGCGGGCTTCACCCGGTCCTTTTCGGGAACGACCGGTTCTTCAAGAAGCTGGTAATTGATGCCGATGACTATGGCATCGTCCGCATGCGGCAAGGCTCTAGGGAATTCCAGGTACAAAGCCCCAGGCAGGACCTTGAAACCGATTAAACCGTGATCTTTCCTGCCGCTCTCTTGCAGCACCGTCAAGATGCGGTTTTCCTTGATCGCGCGAGCCGCGGCTGGGTTGTCCTCCGGTTTGACCCAAAGAGCGACAGTCTTGGGCCGGCCCGAGTTGCGCACGAGATCCCCAAACCGGATGTTCTTCGCCATGCTGTAAACATTCACCACCTGGGCCGCGCTGGTCAAAATGACTTTTTTGGCGCATTACGCAAGCTGCAGGGCATCAGCCTGCGCCTTGTTCTCTACCACGGCCGCGACGACGAACAGAGCCGGGACAGCCCGTGGCAGCTCGATTTTTCCCAGGCGCGCCCCGACGAACTTACCATTTACCTGAACCTCAACGCCAAGGCCCTGGACTTTGACAAAGTCAAATTGCCGGAGTGGCCGGACCCTGATAAACGCCCGCCAGCTGGTGCAGCGCGCAACCACTGGAGACAACGCAGGCAGGTGGAAAATGGGGTCAAGCGAAAGCAAGATTCGGATGTTCGGAGGCTGCGCCATGGACTTCAGCGGTCAAAAAGGCCCTTGCTCTTCTGTTTTTCCCGGGCGCGTTGACGTCTGTGATCCCAGATAAAAAGGATCAGCATGGCCGCACCCACAATGATGAAAAATGGCAGGGGATCATATTTTCCCGGGACGTGGGTCGCCAATGAATTGGTAATCGAATCAGGCATCGTGAAAGGCGCCCGGCACGCCGAAACATAACCGGAAATCAATCGCGCCGTCGTATTGGACGTCCGAAATCACCATGGCGATCACCCTTTGAAACGGGTAACGGTTGCGCAGCCGGGGGAAGCTCGCATCGAGAACTTGCCGCAAACAAATCTCGATGCAAGGAGAATGCGCACCAGCGGCGGGGTCCAGGCTCGAGTGTTGTTCCGGTCTTATCCCTCTCGCTGCATACCGCTTTTGATGGAGTTTTACACCCGTCACGAGACCCTGTTCGTGGTACTTCGTCAATAGACGCCGCGGTTGCGAGTCTCAATAAAGACGAAGAACTCCAGCCACCGCGAGGAAGACCAATCTACACCACGCTGCCCAAGGGCAACGAAAATTTACAAATTGGATTCACCCGCCCAACGGCTGTAGCGTCAAGAGCAACACGCTGGGGCATGAGTGATTCAAATAGGACAGGGCCGGGTAATGAGCACCAGGCATGTTAAAACGGGATTACTCGTGAGGATTTTCCAGACCAAAATCTTTGCGGTAAAGAACTAGACTCAAAGATGCAAAGATGACGGAGAACGAAATCGGCAAGTTGGTCGTGGATGCGGCGGTGAAGATCCATCGGGAGCTTGGTCACGGGTTGCTCGAAACCGTGTATGAGGTGGTGCTCGCCCGGGAGTTGGAGGAGCGGAGATTGCGGGTGGAGCGGCAGGTCCCGGTTCCTATTGTTTATGGCGGAATCCGCTTTGAGGAGGGGTTCCGGGCCGACATCATCGTGGAGGGCAAAGTTATTTTGGAGCTGAAGTCAGTTGAACAAATCGGCAAGGTCCACGCGAACAGCTTGTTACGTATTTAAAGCTCAAAGGCCTCAAACTGGGGTTTGTGCTGAACTTCGGAGCCAACCTGATGAAGGATGGCATTGAGCGGGTGGTTAATGGCCTTCCTGACCAAAACCTTTGCGTCTTAGCCGGACTTTCGCAACTGGACCATAGACTTTGCTAAAAGCCCTGATTTTTGGGGCATCGCTCTGAAAAGTCTTCACTACACGCCGATTCCGGGCTAGGCACCTCCTCAGTCGAGCAGTTGGCCTTTGACGGTGATTCTG
>DATGLT010000155.1:0-4916 GCA_035294005.1 Verrucomicrobiia bacterium | reverse complement strand
AAAACAAGGGGTCATCCGGAATGTGCATTTTGCGGTAGACTCCGAGCAGCGCTCCGTCTGAATCGATAATAGCGGCGGAATTGTGATAAACGCCCGCCGCGCGTTTTTCAAAAAGCGACGCGATGACTACCGCTTTATGTTTTTTGGCCAGCTTGCGGAACGCGGTGGTCGTCGGCCCGTTCAGGGGTTCCGCGAGCTTGAAGTAGCGGTGATCTTCGCTCTGGCAAAAGTACTGGGACCGGAACAACTCCTGTGTGCAGATAATGCGCGCGCCTCGCTTCGCAGCCTGTTCGGCTTTTTCGAGTGTCTTGCGCAGATTCGCCTCTGGATCCGAAGAACAGGCAGTCTGAATCAAGCCAATGTTAACGGGCGATTTGGATGTGCTGGTCATTGGAAATGAATTCGAGATTCGATGGTGATTGAATCGTGAGAAGCCCGTCGCATTCCGGCTCTTGCTGATCGAAATAGGGGCACGGCTTTGGCCGGCCGATTACCTGGTTTTGGCAGCGACCGCGTGTGCGCCATCGGCAAGTTCCGTTGCACCGCGGCCGGGAATAACCGCCGATGACGGAGGCAGCGCGTGGTCAAAGAGTTCGCGGATAAACTTGCCCATCGTTTCGTTGGTCGGGCCGTATCCTGAATGATAGATGTAATGTTCGAGGTCGTACAGCATTTCGTCCGCTGCAGGATAGCGCTGGTCGAGGTTCCGCGCCAACGCGCGGTGCAGAATCTGGTTGAGCCGGTCGTCGATGCGGTTATCCAGCGCGCGGAAATCAGGGATCGGCATGTTGATCATGCGCTGGCGCGACTCCTCCGCCGATTGCGCCTTGAAAATGTTGCGGCCGAGCAACAGGTGGGCCAGGACCACGCCCGCCGAGAAAAGATCCGAGCGCTTGTCGGTGATCTGAAAATTTGCCTGCTCGGGGCTCATGTAATCTGCCTTGCCGGCCACTACTTCGCCTTCGTTGTCCACGAGGAACCCTTTGGCTTTGGCGATGCCGAAATCCGTCAGTTTCACGTCCCCCTCAAAGGCGATCATGATATTCTTGAAGCTGACATCGCGATGGACGATGCCCAGGGGTTTGCCGTCCTTGTCGGTTTTGGAATGGGCGTAAGCCAGGCCGCGCGCGACACGGCTGACGATGAACACGGCCAGTTCACGGGGCAGGATGCGCTTTCGCTGGATGAGTTGGTGTGAAAACTGTTCGAGATTTGCGCCTCGGATCAGTTCCATGGCAATGAACGAAATCCCCTGGGCTTCGCCCAGGTGATACGTTTGGGCAATGTTGGTATGGATCAGATCCGCGACCAGCTTGGCTTCGCCGATGAAATTATCGATGAATTGCTTTTGGTCAGCGTAATTCTGGCGGATGATTTTAATGGCGACTCGCTTGACGAAGCCTCGGGTTCCCTGTTGTTCAGCCTCGTACACTATGCCCATCCCGCCTTCATAAACCTTGCGGACTATCTCGTAGCGAAACTCATTCTGGATGGTGAAAAGCGCCACAGTCTTGATGGTGAGCCAACGGAGAATGAAGTCAAGCTTTGGATGGGAACGCGCGGATCGGAGTGTGCAAAAAAGCCCCAATTTTTGCGGAAAATTTCTGATTTTTCGCTTGCACGGACCGGCTGAAGGTCTTTAATTCGAACCAAGTCATAAGACTTTCGTAAACCAAAACAACAACAAACAAACTGAACAGACTATGGCAAAAGCAATGTCCAAATCGCAGATCGCCGCGACAGTTGCCGAGAAGGCTGGTATCTCCAAAAAGCAGGCGGCCCAGGCTCTCGACGCGGTTGCCGATCTTGCTTACAAGCAGGCCAAGCACACCTTCACGGTTCCCGGTCTCGGCAAGCTCGTGCTGGTCAATCGACCCGCTCGCGAAATGACCATGCAGTTCGGGCCCAACAAGGGGCAGACCATCAAAATTCCCGCTAAGCGAGTTGTGAAATTCCGCGTCGCCAAGGCCGCCAAAGACGCCATTCTCGGAGCCAGGTAATCGAACAATTTTCATGAAGGCACTCTGAGCACCTCAGGGTGCCTTTTTTATTGCGCTGCAATGAAAATAGCCGTCGTTGGCTGCGGGGCGGTCGGAAGTTTCTACGGCGCGAAACTCGCCCGAGCCGGTGAGGAAGTTCATTTTCTGCTGCGATCCGATTATGATGTGGTCCGGCGCAGGGGCGTTCAAATTCGCAGCCCCCAGGGAGATTTTCGTGTTCAGCCCAGGTGCGCTGTTTCTCCGGAACAAATCGGTGCATCCGACCTGGTGCTCATTGCGCTGAAGACGACGGCCAACGACTCCTTTAAAACCTTGCTGCCCCCGCTCACTTCCCCGCGCACGGTGTTGCTCACGCTTCAGAACGGCTTGGGGAACGAAGAAGATTTGGCGCAGGTGGCCTCCGTCGATCAGATCATGGGCGGGCTCTGTTTTGTTTGCCTCAACCGGATTGAGCCTGGGATTATTCATCACATCGATCACGGACTGGTGATGCTGGGCGAATATCAGCGCTGGCCCGAACCACGCACGCACGATATTGCCACCCGCTTCCGCAATGCGGGCATACCGTGTTCCGTCACGGATAACCTCGCCCGCGCACACTGGGACAAGCTTACCTGGAACATTCCGTTCAATGGACTGGGCGTGGCAAGCGCCGCAGGCTACGAAGCGGTTCGAAGCGGCAGCTTTGATTCGGAGGCCCCCTTGCAGCGGTGCCTCACAACGGACAGGCTTTTACAAGACCCGGGCTGGTACGAACTGGTGCTTGAACTTATGCATGAGGTGATGGCGACAGCGCGGGCTTTGGGATATGAACTGCCCGACAGCCTGGCTGAAAAGCAGGTGGAACGCACTCGGACGATGGGCCCTTACAAGCCGTCGACAGTTTTGGATTTTGAAAATGGGCGGCCACTTGAACTGCGGACCCTGTTCCTTGAACCGGTTCGCCAGGCGCAGTTGGCCGGTGTTTCGGTACCCCGTTTGGCGGCCCTGTCCAAACTTTTGGCTCAGCTCGATGCTCCGAAGTCCCAAGGTCTTTTGTTTTGAATTTTTCAGGAGCATAGGATCCTGAGGCTTTGGTTCGTTTTGCGGCCAAATTCCTCAATCAATACCGGTGAAGCCATATCTGGGAAATGCTGGGCCAGAACTGCTAAGAGGGCATTGCGAATAAGTGCGAGGTTGGCCAGGAGGTTTGGATTGCGACTGCGGGAGCCGTCTTCTCCGAAGATGACATCGCGTCGCCAATGGTTTCGAATTTCGACCCCCGCCCAGTGCCCTCGAATGAGTCCGAGCCACTGGGGCGGGCGGTATTGCTCGGGTAGTGCGCTGGACAGGTAGTAGTGCGCTTCGGTGGTGCTCTGGTTGGTTTTTTTGATGCACCGGGTATTGCGTAGCACAATCAGACTTCGAGCATAAGGGAAGTCGGCCTTCAAGGGTTCGATGGCGAAGGCATGCAGGCAACGGTTTTCGACTCGTCCGTGTCCGGTTTCGGTGGCGACAAAAAGGGGGTGTTCTGGAGCGCGTCAAGTCGTTGAGCCGCTTTGAGCAGGTGCTTTTGGTTGCCTTTGATCTGGAGGAGATAATCACCGCCTTTTTCCACGATGGCCCGAGCCACCTTGCGCTGGCAGTGCAAGGGGTCGGCCGTGATCAGCTTACCATCCAAAGCCTCCAGACTTTCCAACAACGCCAGCGCGGCGGTTTGTTCACACCGTTCGGTTCCCTCCTTTTGGTCGTAAACCGCCACGGCTTGGGGTGCTCCGTCCTCGTGCTGAGCCAAGGTGAGTAAGCCGATATGGTCCCGAATCATTTTACCATCCATCGCCAAAGCGGCCGGCAAAGTTCCCGCTCGGGACACCAGCCATTGACTTAAGAGCCGCGCAAAGGCTTCCGGGTCCATGCGGGTGAGTACTTGGTAAAAGACATCGTAGCCGGGCACCCGGTAAAAGGCGCGCGTGCCTTTCTTGCGTGGCAACCCCAACCGGCGGCGCTGCGGTTGGGTCAAGGTGGTGGCAAAACGGGCAATTTCGGCAATCTCGCGCCGCCCGGCCAGCAGTGCCAAAGCAATGATCACCAACACCGGAGCCGTGCGGTATTGGGTGTTGGAAGCGCGCGGGTCCGGCGCTTTGATAAAGACTTCCCGCAGCGAATCAACTTCCGGGTCCTTGAGCGGCAACTGACCCGAAGGGCCAGCGACCAAGCCGCCGCGACATTCCTGTGGCACTTCAAGGGCGCGTAATTGCTCCCGAGCTTCGGGGACCAGGGGGCGTAGCCACAATCGCTTGGGCCGCTCATTGGGCACATAGAAATCAGCCCGGTGTCGGCTATAGCCGACGCTCCAGCCGACCTGCTCCCAGTTACTGGCTTTGTAACAAGTGCCGGCGTAAGCCTCCGGATCAGTAAAGCTTTCTGCTAAGAGCGGACGATACCCAAAGCAATCTTGCCATTGGCTGCGCAGCGCCCGCAGTGCCGCGCCCATGGCCTGTGAGGCCAGATTGGGAGCCTGACCTTTGGGAGTCAGGAGTAAAAAGCGGCGGTTTTGCACGATGAGTTTGAGCCGTTCTACTCGTTGACACGCGCTCCAGCTGATCCACAGGTCCCGGTCCTTGAGTGCATAGCAAGCCGGTCCCCAAACCAGCAGAGCCACCGGCTTGCCATCCAGGGTGACGATTTGGCGCAGGTAATCTCCTACGGGCCGTCCGGCTCCCAGATAGTGATGCTCACCCAGTTGACGGTCGAACCACTCCACCTGCGCTGCAGTGGCGACCCAGACTTCTAAGCCGGACGGACAGACTTTAGTTGGTTCAGAAATTAAAGAGTCTTTCATCCCAACTCAGCAGACCAAAAAAGACGTTTTTTGTCTAGAGCTAATTTTGGTTCAACAGCCAGAGTGACTTGCGCCCCTAACCCGCAGGACCCTGT
>DATGLT010000154.1:0-9304 GCA_035294005.1 Verrucomicrobiia bacterium | reverse complement strand
GGCCGCCTTTGGACAAGAAATGTATTTTTGCCTGGGTTGTCTCGCGTGCATGACGGCGTGCCCTGCCGGGGTCAACTACGCTGAGCTCTTCGAGCATGCCCGGGCCGAAGTTGAACAAAGCGGGGCCCTCCAGTCGCCGCGGCGCAACTGGGTGCGAAAGGTTGCGATCCATTGGCTTTTTGGAAACATGAACCGTTTGCAGCTCGTTGGCCGAGTGCTCCGGCTGTACCAGCAACTCGGCTTGCAAACCCTTGTCCGCCGCAGCGGGGTGCTAAAGCTGCTTCCCGCAAGGCTCCGGCATCTTGAAGCAACCACCCCCCAAATCCAACCCGCGTTTTCTGCGGAGATCATTCCTGCAGTGACGCCTCCCCTCGGGACAAAACGCTACAAAGTCGCCATGCTGATTGGCTGTGCCCAGGACCTCATTTTCAGTGATGTCAATCGTGACACCGTCGAAGTGCTGGCACGCAACGGCTGCGAAGTGATTACCCCAGCCGAGCAGCCCTGCTGCGGTTCGCTTCATGCCCACAACGGCGAATGGGAAGCAGCCCAGGAGCTTGCCAGGAAACAAATTGACACATTTCCCCCGGAAGATTTCGACGCGATTATTACCAACGCAGGCGGTTGCGGATCGCACCTGAAGCATTTTGCAAAACTCCTCGCCGACGATCAGCTCTATGCCCAACGGGCACATCTCTGGGATTCCAAAATCAGGGATGTTCACGAATGGCTGGATCAAATTGGTATCGCCGCCCCGCCGAATCACCAGCCGCAAACAACAGTGACGTACCACGAGTCATGTCACCTCGCCCACGGTCAGATGATAACCGCGCAGCCAAGGAGGCTGCTGCGCGCTATTCCAAACCTTAAGCTCGTTGAATTGCCAGAAAGCACCTGGTGTTGCGGAAGCGCAGGCATATACAACCTCATCCAACCCGAAATGGCCGATTCACTGCTTCAGCGAAAGCTAAGGCACATAAGAACCACCGGCGCCACAACCGTGGCCACCGCCAATCCCGGTTGCCTGTTGCAATTGATTAACGGCGCCAAAGCGCAAGGCGTGAACATTCGGATCGCTCACCCTGTTAGTCTCCTGGCTGAGGCTTACCGGTTTGAACCTTAAGCCCGAACGCTTCGATTGAAACATTTAACCAGGTTAACCAAGGGAAGAAGCGCGGAAAAATGAGTCTGAAGCAACAGTCGGTGGATCCCCGAAAGTTCACCAAGCAGGGCCACCAGGTTCCGCCAAAAGTCGCGTTCACAGCACAAAAGGTTCTATGAAGATATCGATTGCTTCCAAGCATGACATCATGTCAACGATCGCCGCTCCAGGGATCATTGCGGTGATTCGAGCCCGCAGTCGCGCTCAGGTTCTGCCGATATCGGAGGCGCTGATAAAGGGTGGGGTGATCGCCATCGAAATTACGATGACCACTCCCGACGCCATTGAAGCCATTGCCGAGGCCAGGAGGTGTTTTGAAGGTTGCGCGCTTATTGGCGTGGGAACAGTGCTCGATGTAGGCACCTGCAAGGCCGCGCTTGGAGCGGGGGCCCAGTTCGTCGTGACGCCTGTTTGCCGCCCCGAGTTTGTCTCCATTGCACAACAGGCCGATAAGCCGATCATGCTGGGCGCTTACACACCCACGGAAGCGCAGTTGGCGCATGAAAGCGGAGCCGATTACGTCAAAATTTTTCCCGCGGACACCCTCGGACCAGGTTATATGAAAAGCCTGCTCGCGCCGTTGCCGCACCTGCGCCTTGTGCCCACCGGAGGAGTGGACGTGAACAACGTCGCCGATTTCTTCAAAGCAGGCTGCGCAGCCGTTGGCGTCGGCTCATCTCTCGTTTCGGCAAAAATCCTCGATACGTCCGATTGGCCTGCCCTGACTCGTAAAGCGGCGGAGTTTGTACAAAACGCGAGAGGGGAACACCCGAGGCCGTGAAAGGTTGAATTGAAACCGAGGTGATCGGCCCCCCGCGTGCTTCGCGTTTCCGGTTTCCGCTTCTAAAACAGAGTTCTTATTAAAAACGTGTAGGCAAGGGCCGACATATAGGCGGCCTGTTTGTTGTTTGCAGCACCGCCGTGTCCGCCCTCAATATTTTCGTAGTACAACACGTCATGGCCTTGTTCTTCCATCCGGGCCACCATTTTGCGCGCATGCCCGGGGTGGACCCGATCATCGCGCGTTGAAGTCGTAAAGAGCACCCTCGGGTATTTCTTTTCTTTGAAGACATTTTGATACGGCGAGTATTTGCCGATGTACAACCAATCCTCAGGTTTATCGGGGTTACCGTATTCGTCCATCCAACTGGCGCCGGCGAGCAGCTTATTAAAGCGCTTCATGTCCAGCAGGGGCACCTGGCAGACGACGGCTTTGAACAGGTCCGGTCGCTCGGTTAGCATTACGCCCATCAGCAACCCGCCGTTCGAGCCGCCTTCAATCCCGAGGTGTTGAGCCGAGGTAACCTTGCGGTGGATCAAGTCTTCGGCCACCGCGATGAAATCGTCGTAGGCGCGCTGCCGATTCTGCTTACGCGCCGCTTCGTGCCACCGCGGGCCAAACTCCCCGCCGCCGCGGATGTTCGCAAGGACGTATGTGCCGCCGCGCTCCAGCCACGCTGCCCCCACCCCCGCGTTGTATCCCGGCAACATGGAGATCTCGAATCCGCCATACCCGTATAGCAACGTCGGATTTTTTCCGTCCAGCGCCATCCCTTTGCGGCTCACCTGGAAGTACGGCACTTTGGTTCCATCCCGGGAGGTCGCCTCGTGCTGCGAGATTTCCAGCCCGGACGCGTTGAAGAAGGCAGGGAGCGTTTTGAGCTTTTCCCGCTCCGCCTTGCCCAGGGTTCCATAATAAAGGCTCGAAGGAGTCAGAAAATCCGTAACGTTCAGGAAGTAATCATCTGATTCGTGCGGGTCGATACCATTGATCCGGGTTGCTCCAAACTCCGGCACGTTCAACTCGCTGCGCTGCCATTTATCGCCAGACCGGCGCAGCGCGTACACCTTGCTCCGCACGTTATCCAGCACGTTCAGGAGCAGGTAATTTTTCGTATCGCTGGTTGAATCCAGGGTGCTCCGCTCGGTTGGTGTGAAAATCGATTCAAAGCGGCCTTCCCCTTTTAGGCAACCGTCAAACGGCCCTGCCAACAACGAGCCCGCGGGAAACACTTTGCCATCTATCTTCCAATCCGAACGCAGGCGCAGCAGCATCTGGTCCTCGAACGTTTGAAGAACCGCATCATCGGGCTTTTGGACCTTGACCCAATTGTCGCCGCGACGAACAAACTCGACGCTGGTGAAGAATGTCGTTCCACGGGTGATGATCTCGTATGTGAAGTCATGGTCATGAATGACGGCAGCGCCCACGCTCACGTCGGCGGGCTGGCCTTCGAAAACAGTTTTCGCGTCTTTCAGTGCCGAGCCGCGCTGCCATTCCTTTACCACTCGCGGATAACCGGAGTCGGTCAATGACCCCGGTCCGAAATCGGTCCCAACGTAAATGGTGTTTCGGTCTCTCCAGGCGACTTCGGTCTTCGCTTCAGGAATGTAAAAACCACCATCGATAAACTTCAGGCTGCCCAGGTCAAACTCACGCACGACCGTCGCGTCAGCTCCGCCGCGCGACAGGAACAGAAGACATCGATCGTAGGTCGGGTAAAGAACGTCGTAACCTTTCCAGACCCAGTTTTCCTTTTCCTGAGTTGAGAGCTGATCCAAGTCCAACACGGTTTGCCACTCCGGCGAAGGCTTCTTGAACTCCTCTAAAGTCGTGCGCCGCCAAAGCCCGCGCGGATTGGTCTGGTCGCGCCAGAAATTGTAGTACCACTTCCCGTGCTTGGTCACGTACGGGATACGTTCCTTGGAATCCAGGATGGAAAGAAGGCGTTTGCGAGTCGGCTCGAAATCGGGCGAAGACTCCAACTCTTTTGTGCTGATCGCATTCTGTTGACGCACCCAGTCCAGGGAACGCTGCCCGGTAACGTCCTCAAGCCAGAGGTAAGGATCCTCCTCCGTAGCCGGGGTCAGGCCGCCGCCCGGCGCTGCCAGGACCATACAGGCGCTCCCTGCGGCGCAAAACGCAAGGCAACCCGATACGACTTTAATCGCTCTCACCAGGATATTCAGGTTTTCAAGCCAGCTCATGCCATTCACTGTGCCAGAAAACCACCGCCTTTGCACGAACTTCGAACGGCAGACAAGGGCCGGGATTGACGTCGGTTTTCTGTTGGAATTCGGAGAGTTTACTTTCTAAGGTAATGTCGATGACCTTGAGCAACTATCGTGTTCGTCGCGCGACACTCGATGACATCGGCCCGCTGACGGTTTTGTGGCAAACGATGCATTTCGCCGTGGATGACCTTGCCAGGCGCATCACGGAGTTTCAGGTTGCGGAAAGTGAGGACAAAGTCCTGGGCGCTGTAGGCCTCCAGATTGCCGATCGGCAGGGCCGTTTGCACAGCGAGGGATTTGTCGATTTCGCACTTGCGGATGCATTGAGACCGCTGCTTTGGGAACGGCTCCAGGCGGTAGCCACCAACCACGGGTTGGTGCGCCTCTGGACCCAGGAACAGGCGCCTTTCTGGAATCATTGCGGTTTGGCCAAATCCGATCCTGAGACTCTGCAAAAACTTCCGGATTCCTGGCGCAACCTTCCTGGCCAATGGCTAACCCTCAAACTCAAGGAAGATATCGAGGAAGTCATCTCGGCTGACAAGGAATTCGCCATGTTCATGCAATCCGAACGAGAGCGCACCCAGCGGACGTTTCAGCAGGCCAGAATCATGAAACTGATTGCCACCGTTGTGGCCCTGGTCGTGTTGGGCCTGGTAATAACGGGCGCATTTATTGTGCTGCGCCACAATCCTCAACTACTCCATCGCTGAAGGGAGACTGAACTCGTCGGCGTGGTAGGAACTCCTCACCATCGGCCCGCTGGCGACATGAACGAAGCCCATTTCGGTCGCGCGGCGCCCGTAATCGGCAAAGCGTTCGGGGCTCACGAATTCCCGGACCGGCAGATGCTTCAAGGTGGGTTGCAGGTATTGGCCAAGGGTAAGGATATCACAATCCGCGCGGCGTAAATCGGCCAAAGATTCGAACAGTTCCTCTTCGGTTTCTCCAAGGCCCAGCATCAGCCCGGACTTTGTATAGATGGAATGTCCCGCCTTGCTCTTGACCTTGCGCAGGACAGAGAGTGAACGGTCGTAGGTAGCGCGTGACCGCACCGACGGGGTGAGACGCCGGACCGTTTCGAGGTTGTGATTGAATATGTGTGGCTGTGCGCTCACGACAGCGTCGATGGAGGCATCCCGGTCGTTGAAATCCGGTGTAAGCACTTCAATCACAATGCCGGGGTTCGCTTGACGAACCGCGTCGATCGTGCGGCTGAAATGCTGCGCGCCGCCGTCGGCGAGGTCATCGCGGGCCACAGCGGTGATCACCACGTGTTTGAGTCCCATGCGCCGGGTGGCCTCGGCAACTCGCGCCGGTTCATCGGCTTCAAGAGGGAGCGGCTTGGCGGTTGTCACCGCGCAGAATCCGCAGGCGCGCGTGCAACGTTCGCCGGCGATCATGAATGTTGCGGTTCCTTTGCTCCAGCATTCCCAGTGATTCGGGCATTTAGCGCTTTGGCAAACGGTGTGCAGGTTTAACTCATCCAGCAGCGCGCGGGTCCGCGAAAATCCCGGGCTGGTTGGCAGCTGAATGCGCAGCCAGTCAGGCAGGCGAGGGCGGGGCAATGCTTCAGCGGGCTTCGGTTCGGGCATTTTTTCTTTCCAGTCTGTTCCAAAACTCCGCCAGTTGATCCGGGCCAAAATCGGCAAGAATTTCGCCGTCCACGTCTATAACCGGAGCCAGGTCCTGGCCGGAAAGCCGAATCATTTCGTCGAAGGCCGCTTCATCGGCGATGACATCGACCTTTTCGTATTCCACTTCATGGTCGTCAAGCCAGCGCATCGCTTTGTGACACCAACCGCAGTACGGTTTGATGAACAGCCGAATCCTCTTAGATTTCACATCCATACTCTTCCAGACAGCTGACGGATTTTCAACCGCCGATCTGTGCTCCGTACTGTTCCGGACTTAAGAGCGAAGCCGCTTCGGATGGGTTGGACAATTTGAGCTTGTAGAACCAGCCCTGGCCGTAGGGGTCGCTGTTCACCAAGGCGGGGTTATCCCCCAAAGCCTTGTTAACCGCGGTGATTTCCCCGCCCAGCGGAGAATAAATATCGCTCGCCGTTTTGACCGACTCCACCACGGCGCAGGCTTCCCCCGCTTTTACGGTTTTGCCGACCTGCGGCAATTCAACAAAAACAACGTCGGTCAATTCGTGCTGGGCATGGTCGGTGATGCCAATCGTGGCTTCTCCACCCTGGACCCGCGCCCACTCGTGCGACTTGGCATATTTCAAATCAGCAGGAATATTTGACATAACGCAATTGAGTCAGGGACTGGTCTGTTGGTCAACCCGCTTTTCGGTAAATTGGTTTGGGAACTACCACCGCCGTCGCGCGCTGCCCCCGTATTTCCACGTTTAACACGGTCTGGACTTTTCCAAATTCCGGAGGAACGTAGCCCATCCCGATGCCAACCCCCAGCGACGGACTTTGCGTTCCGCTGACCACCTCGCCAATCCGGGCGGATTCGTTCGCAGCGCTCCACAAAGGATAATGAGGCCTTGGAGGCGCGCATTTATCAGCCATTCGAAACGCGACCAGTTTCTTCTCCACTCCTTCGGCTTTCTGTTGCGCCAATTTCTCGCGCCCTGTGAATTCTCCTTTGTCCAACGCCACAAAAAATCCAACGCCGGCTTCTATCGGCGTTGTTTCCTCGTCCAACTCGTGCCCGTACAGGGGATAGCACACCTCCGTGCGCAGCGTGTCCCGCGCGCCGAGCCCGGCCGGTTTGAGCCCGGACAATTTCCCGCGTTGCTGAATCGTATCCCAAACAGCGATGATCGATTCGGCAGGGGCGACCACTTCGAACCCGTCTTCCCCCGTGTAACCCGTTCGCGAAACCCACACCGGCTTGCCCTGGAAATTGAACTGCCCGATTTGGTTTTTCTGGAGCTCAGAAGCTTTGGAAACTTTCGTGCCGGCTGTCGAGTCGCCTGGAAAACAGTCGTTGATGAACTCGGCCACGCGTGGTCCTTGCACCGCAACGGCTCCCATTTCATCGGAAGCGTTTCGAAGCTGCACTCGGCCTTTGTGCGGAGAGCGGCCCAGTTGCTTCTCGATCCATTCGAAATCAATGCCGATTCGTGAAGCGTTGACGATCAGGAGGTAATCCTCCGCGGAAAGCCGGTACGCATACAAGTCATCGATAACGCCGCCACTTTCGTTGCAGCAGAGGGTGTATTGTCCAAGGCCCGGGGAAAGCTTGCGAATATCGTTGGTCAAAGCGCCATTGAGGAATGATTCCGCGCCGGGCCCGGAAACAAGAAATTCTCCCATGTGAGAAATGTCGAAAAGTCCCGCAGCCTTTCGCACTGTCAAGTGTTCGTCCACGATGCTCGTATATTGGACAGGCATCTCCCAGCCGCCGAATTCGATCAGGCGGGCGCCGAGTCGCTGATGGGTCATAAAAAGGGGCGTCCGTTTCATCCGATTCACTTTGGGGTGTAGCCGGTTTGCTGTAAAGCAAGGGTTTGGGGGTTGGCACTGAATAAGCAGGAACTTCTCGTTTTTTGTCGAAAACTTACCATGGCCTTTACATCACTTGCGTTTGAGTAGCAAAAAAGGTAAAAAACAATTGTGAATTATAGGCTTGATGGCCGCAGGCGCTCGTTTGTTTGGATGCCCCTTGCCGGGTTTCTGGCGTTGGTCCTGGCCGGGTGTGGCCGGGACGATGTCCAGGTCTACCGGGTGTCGAAAGAAGAATCGAAACCGGCCGCGGCGCCGCAGGAGATGCCAAGCGCCGGGTTGCCACCGGGCCATCCTGAGACGGCTGATGCGGCTCCGCCCTCGATCAAATACACTCTGCCCGCCAGTTGGCAGGAAGCGCCGCCGGGACAGATGCGGGCGGCCTCTTTTCGCGTCACGGGCAAGGATGGCAAGCAGGCCGATGTAGGAGTGGTCCCAATGGCAGGACTGATGGGACGGGATCTTGAAAACGTTAATCGTTGGCGCGCAAGCGTGGGCCTGGGACAGGTGCGGGAAGAAGATTTGTCGAAGCTCGCTCAGCCGGTGTTGGTGGCGGGCCAACCAGGCCAGCTCTACGAACAGGCCGGAGAAAATCCTGGATCCGGCGAGAAAACGCGGATCCTTGTCGCCGTGTCCCGGCAAAACAACGTTGCCTGGTATTTCAAGATGAATGGCGACGACGAACTGGTGGCACAACAGAAGCCTGCATTCATCGAATTCCTCAAATCGGTCAGTTTCGTTGCTCCCACAGAGCAGGGGACACTTCCCGCTTCCCACCCTCCGGTGGGTGACGGTGCCATGCCCCTGATGTCGGCTGCCACAGCGCCACAGGCGTCCGGTCCGACTGAAGGGAAACCGTCGTGGCAGGTGCCCAGCGGGTGGCAGGAAGCTCCCGCGGGACAGTTCCTGGTGGCCAAATATATGGTGTCCGGAGGGGGCGCTGGCCAGGCGGCAGTGAATATCAGCATGTCGCAGGGAGATGGCGGCGGGTTGGCAGCCAACGTGAACCGATGGCGCGGCCAGCTCGGCCTTCCGCCGTTGTCCGGCGCTGACCTGAACCAATCGGTGAGTGCTGTCGATACGCAGGGCGGAAAAGCTTCGTTCGTAGAGATGACCGGCACCGATGCCCGGACCGGGCAGAACTCCAGGCTCGTTGGCGCTATCGTCCCATTAGGGGGTCGCACCTGGTTTTACAAACTGATGGGCAACGCCCAGACCGTTGAAGCGCAAAAAGAGGCTTTTACTGCCTTCGTCAAAACTGCTAAATACTAGGATGGCCTTGGAGTCCTTAATCAAATTTTTCACTTCGCTAAAGCTCACCGTTGTGTGCCTGGGCTTCGCCATCCTCCTGGTCTTCCTCGGCACGCTGGCCCAGGTTGACCTCGGGCTGTACAAAGCTCAAAACGAATTCTTCCGCAGCTTCATCGTTTTCTGGGGTCCCAAGAATGCGGGTTGGAAATTGCCAGTCCTTCCCGGTGGATACCTGGTCGGGGGAGTTCTGTTGATCAATTTGATAGCCTCGCACATATCGCGCTTCAAGCTCTCGCGCTCGAAGCTGGGAATCTGGTTGACCCACTTTGGACTGATTTTGCTGTTGCTTGGGCAGCTGGGCACGGATTTGCTTTCGAGAGAGAGTGTGCTCCACCTGCGCGAGGGG
>DATGLT010000153.1:0-11728 GCA_035294005.1 Verrucomicrobiia bacterium | reverse complement strand
CTGCCTCAAAACCCGAATCAGCGCGGAAATGCAATCGCAGATTTAATCCGAAACCACGGGTCCTCTCCCACGAACCAATCCGTCACCGTCACGTTTCTAACACCACGAATTATTTCGCGCCGTTACACAGCCAGCAGTTCCCGCCTTTTGGAAGCATCGTCTTCATTTGGCTTTGCGGCCGATATCCATCTTTTGATTTCAGGCATCACGTCTTCGGCCTTAAGGGACCAAGCTTGGGATGCTCTTTCTTTATAAGTATTGGCGGCGCGGTCAAAAAGCAGGTGCAGCGTCTTTTCGGGGGTGTTGTTCAAGGCTGGCGCGGCTACGCGAGTAATCCTGTCTGGGAAGTTCTCCAAAACCCATTCGGCCTGCTGCCGGCCTAAATGTGCGTACTCCTCGAAAGCGGATTGCTCGTAAGTGCCCGCTAATGTCTGCAATCGCTCTAGCAGGAGCCCATCGTCCAACACTCCGCCTATCAACTTCGCTTCGATCAGGACACGGGTGGCGGCACCGTAGTCTGGTGCTTCGGATAAATAGGCAGCCAAGTCCAGAGCAGGTGGTTTTAGGAAAATATCCCTGACTAAAGCCTGGCGTAGCCGCGCTGGATTAACCGAAATTCTGTTCTCCGGCAAAACATCCAACACACCCGCGGCGGAAAGCTGTTCGGCAGTTCGTCTGACCTCCAAGACGTTCTTGCCCAGCAAACGTGCAACCGCTTCCAGCGACATGCCTGCATCACCACCAATCGAAAAGCAGCCAAGGAAATCAGTCGCAGCTCGCCCAAGAATAGGCTCAAAAGACAGCCTTACATCGCGAGCCAATGCCGTTCCGAGCATGACCTCGCGACTGGACCCCGACTCCCAACATAATCGGCAGAGGGTTACGGCAAGCCCGGGCTTGCCATGCGACTGATGAATGATCTCGGCAAGGAGATGTTCTGGACCAAGGATTTTCTGCGCCTGGATGACTTCCTTTATCTGCTTTTGAGTCAAGCCTTCCAGGATTAGACATTCCTCCTTTGATGTTTGGAGAGCCGCGCAGACGGCGTCCTCCTGGCCCGGCCAGCAGCTGGCAACGATTTTGAAACCTGCACCAATTTGTTCCCTCAGCACCCTGAGCCGCTTGACAAAATCCAAACGTGAGTTGGCGTCATCAACGATCAGGAAAGACGGTCGGACACTGCGCACGCCGGCCGCGACGTGCGTAAGTTCTTCATCCAGCACGAACCGGGCTTTGAACTGCTTCGCTGCTGTAAAGAGCAGGTGTGTCTTTCCTGACCCGGGTTGACCAACGATCACTTTGTCTTTTTCCAAATTCTTGAATTTTGCCAAGTCTGCGTCTCTGCCCACCGGCAGATCATCGGACAGCGGCCTGGTTGTAATAGGGAGCAAGGAGAGCGACGGCGGGGTACCGGTGATCCCTAGCAGGTCCTTCAGCCAACGCGGTTCGCGGTAGAGTATCTGTGCGAACCAGGCCTGATCGTAGATTTGAATCAATGGTCGCCCAAGTTCATTGGCACGTGCTTCGAGGCTCCGCTTCTGATGGTTTGTCAATCTTTGCGGCGTTGCGAGGATGCAGGCGTGACTTTTGCCGCCGCTCTTGAGATTCGATTGGATGCTCGCAGTAAGATTCGCCTTAATGGCTGTGAACTTCCCGCTGGTTGTGCAAATTAGCTGAATTGAACCTCCGTCGGGCTCGACTGTTTTACCATCGAGTCCAGCATCATCTCCACCCTCTCGTGGCGCCAGCGCTGGGTGAAATCTGCGCAGTACATCATTTGCACAGAGCTCAAACTCGTCACCGACCTTCAGGTCACGAAGTCCGCGGCGGATCTGCAGGTATAACGGGTCACGAATCACAACTCTGACGCTCGCTTCTCGCCCGGTCGAGCTGCCCGCTCCGGGCGGTCCTTGAGAAGGATCCAATCTGCCTCATGAGCTGAGCATGGCGAGAAGGGTTCCCAAACCCAAGCAAAACCGAGACCTGGAACGGGCTGAAACCAGGAGGCGCACTATACTACTTTTTATACTACTCGAAGGGGAGCGGGGATCCGCAATTTACGTAAGTCGTTGTGGCAGTGGCGCACCCATCAGGAGTTGAACCTGAAACCTTCTGATCCGTAGTCAGACGCTCTATCCAATTGAGCTATGGGTGCGCGACCGAGAGCAAGGGAAATTACAAGCGCTTTACAGGACCGGCAAGACATTATTCGGACGGATTTTTTTAACTTTTTAGACGGCAATTGTTTTCACCCTTTGGCGCGTCTGGGACAGTTAATTTTGACGAAGGTGTCATTGGCAATTTGACTCAAGTTAAAAGACACCGGAGTCGCGGAACGGAGCGGAGGAAAATGCAGACGAACACGTTTCGGCTTCGGCGTCCGTTTTCCACGTTTCAAAGGTCCCTCGAGCGAAGCGCAGTCGGGATATACGTCTGGCCAAGACTGGGACCGAAGTTCCCAATTTGCGACAAGAAGGCCGCTGCAAGTTGAAGCGAAAAAGGATTCGAAACCCGTCGTGGTGCCTTCGTTCCCCTACTCATCCGTGTGCGTCAACTTGGCGAGCACGTTCAGGTCTTCGAGCGTTGTGGTGTCGCCTTTGATTTCCGTTCCGGCAGCAATTTGCTTCAACAGCCGCCGCATGATTTTCCCCGACCGTGTTTTGGGGAGCGCTTCGGCAAAACGGATGTCGTCGGGTTTGGCTACCGACCCAATTTCCCTGGCGACATGCTGGCGCAATTCCTCGCGAAGTTCGGGTTTTGCTTCCACGCCCGATTTTAAAGTGACGAATGCCACCAGGGCTTGTCCCTTCAAGGAATCCGGACGTCCGACCACGGCAGCCTCGGCAACTTTGTGGTTGCTCACCAAAGCGCTCTCGACCTCGGCAGTGCCGATGCGGTGACCCGCCACGTTGAGCACGTCATCAATGCGTCCGACGATCCAGAAGTATCCGTCGCGGTCCTGGCGGCAGCCGTCGCCGGTGAAGTAGCTGCCCTGGACTTCGCCCCAATAGACGGATTTGTAGCGCTGGGGGTCGCCCCAAAGTCCGCGCAACATACCGGGCCATGGTTTACGGATGACCAGTTTGCCGCCGGAATTGCGGGGCACGGGGTTGCCGGCATCATCGACCACCTCGGGCACGATGCCGAAAAACGGCAAGGTAGCCGAGCCCGGTTTGGTGGGTGTGGCACCCGGCAAGGGTGTGATCATGATTCCGCCCGTTTCAGTTTGCCACCAGGTATCCACGATTGGACAACGCTTCCGCCCGATGACCTCATGGTACCAGATCCATGCCTCGGGATTGATCGGTTCGCCGACGGTGCCCAGCAGGCGAAGCGAACTCAGATCATGTTTCTCCGGCCAGACAGTGCCCCATTTCATGAAGGCCCGAATGGCAGTCGGTGCCGTGTAGAGGACTGAAACGCCATACGTCTCGACAATTCGCCAGAACCGGTCGGCCTCAGGAAAATTGGGAGCGCCCTCGTACATGAGGCTGGTGGCGCCATTGGCCAACGGACCGTAAACGACGTAGCTGTGACCGGTGACCCATCCGATATCGGCGGTGCACCAGTAAACGTCTTCGGGCTTCAGGTCGAAGACGTACCTGGTTGTCATTTTCGCATATAGTAAGTACCCCGCGGTGGTGTGCAAAATTCCCTTGGGCTTGCCAGTTGAGCCGCTGGTATAAAGAATGAACAGGGGCGCTTCGCTGTCCATCTTCTCGGCCGGACAATGCGCGTTAACGTGGGGCAATTCTTCATGCCACCAAACGTCGCGTCCTGGTTGCATGGCGACCTCATTGGCGGCTCGTTTCAGGACAATTACTTTTTCGATGGTGCGCGCGAGGAATTCGCCTTGGGCATCTTTCAATGCCAGAGCTTCATCGACGTTTTGTTTGAGAGGCACCACGGCGCCGCGGCGGAAACCGCCGTCCGCAGTGATGACAATCCGCGCCTGCGAATCCTGGATGCGATCGGCCACGGACTGAGCGCTGAACCCGCCAAAGACAACTGAATGAACGGCTCCCAACCGGGCGCAAGCGAGCATGGCGACGGCGGCTTCGGGGACCATGGGCATATAAATGAGCACCCGGTCGCCGCGTTTGAGGCCATTGCGCTTAAGAACGTTTGCAAACTGGCAGACCTCCCGGTGCAGTTGCTTGTACGTGAGGGTGCGTTGCTCGCCGGGTTTGCCGGTTGCGGCGGGTTCGCCTTCCCAAATGAGGGCCGCCTTATTGGCCACGGGCGTCTCCAGGTGGCGGTCCAGACAGTTAGAGCTGACGTTGAGTTGGCCGCCGACAAACCACTTGGCGAACGGTTCTTTCCAATCGAGAACTCTTTTCCAGGGCTTGAACCAAACCAGTTCAGCCTTGGCTTGTTTGGCCCAAAACTTGTCCGGAGAAGCGATGGACTGTTTGTAAAGCCTTTGATACGCGGCCAGCGATTTGACCTGGGCACTCGCGGCAAAATCTTTGGCGGGTTTAAAAATCCGATGTTCCTGAAGAACAGATTCGATGCTGGAGGAAGTCGGCGCTTTGGGCATATCGGCAGATACGTTTAATCGCAATCTCAGGGAGCGTCAACGCCGTTTGCCGGCGCTCCGCGGGCGGTTGTGGCCGGCTGCACGCGACAAATACGAGCACCGGCCACTGGTGAAGCCGAAGCGGGGCAGCACAAAGAAGCAGCCAACTCACGTGAAAACCGCTGCAGATGCCTGTAGCAGACTGCTTTTGCGCGGCAGGGGTGATGGCGGCCGGCTTCGGCACGCATGTTCGCCACACAAAAACGGAAGGAACCAAATTTTTCGGGAACCGTTCGTGGGTTCTAAGCCTCACATGGGTGTTAATGCAGGACCCATGATGAAAGAACTATTCAAACGTCTGAGGACGGGGCTTGTCGATTGGTCCCGAGCTAAAGTTTCTTATTGCGCAACGTCTGGCCTACTGCTGGCTTGCAATGCAGGCCTTGCCGCTGACTTTACGGTAACTTCCCCAGGCTTTTCCTATTCGATAAACGGCTCTGCCGGGAACCCAAACCTTACGTTGGTCTGCGGTAAAACATATACGTTTCAAGTTAATGCCAGCTCGATTCACCCATTCTTCATCAATAGCCCGGGGGTCCAGAACAACAACATCAGTTCCGGGACCATCACCTACACCGTCCCGATTGTGCCGACGAATTACCAGTATTTCTGTTCGATCCACGGGTTTGGAGCAACCATTTCGGCCGTGGCTCCGCCGCCACCGCCGGCTCCAAAAATCAAGCTCCTGAGTCTGACTTTGGGCAACAACGTCGTTTTGCGGTCCACCGGCACCAACTCCTGGAATGTCCAACCCGAATACTCCACGAACCTGGCGACGACAAATTGGTACGCATTGAACATTGTCAGCAATCGTTACGCCGGAGGAACAAACGAGACTATCTGCGGTCGGCCCCCTGTTCCAAACGTTTTCATCCGCATCAAATCGAGCCCGAACTGATTGGGAAACCGGGGGAAGAACGTGGCCACCGACCCGCTCTCCCCAGGCAAAAGCCGGAATTGCTTTCCTGGTGGGCAAAGTGTCCGGACTCGTAATATTAATCACCCGGTGTTGCAGCCTGACTGACCTTGCCAGGTCGGCGAGGGTTTTTCCTACCACCTCCTAAGCCGCTCAAAACCGGCGCCGGTCCGGGTGCCGTGATTCCCTGCCCTTCCGAGACCGCCCTGAATGCATTTGCGTCCGGCGGCGGAAACAGGCAGGGTGTGTTATATTAATTCCGGCACCCGCTTAACGCTTGGCGGACCAAAACGGAAAGCTGAACTATGGCCCAGGCAATCATGGACCCCGAGCAGGTGCGGCGTTTCGCCGAGGAACTCAAACGCTTCAACGCTGATTTGCAAGATAAGGTGGCTTCACTCCAGGCCCGTTTTGCCGCGCTGGGCGACACATGGCAGGACGAAGAACATTTGAAGTTCGCCGAGGAGTTCAAGCAAATGATGAAGGCGCTCAAGAAGTTCGTCGAGGTTTCCAACCAACAGACTCCTTATTTGCTGCGAAAAGCGCAACGCATCGAGGAGTACCTGAACCAGCGATAAGGATGCCGCAGCGAGCCCATGTCACTTCGCTTGAAGCATTGGAGGCGTTTCGCTCGGCCCTGATTGTTTATTTAAGCCAGGCCCGTCCGGCGCTTGACGAAATCGGAGCCGATGTGTCACGCACCCGCACCTGGCTGGAGAATGAGCAACGCTTGCACTGGGAAAACCAGCTGCGACGCCACCTCAAAGAATTGGAGCAAGCCCAGCAGGCGCTGTTCAGCGCGCGGATAGGCGTGCTCCGAAAGGAGACTGTGATGGAGCAGATGGCGGTGCACAGGGCCAAAGAAGCTACCGTGTCGGCCGAACAGAAATTGCGAATACTCAAGAAATGGGAACGCGATTTTGACGGCCGGGTGCAGCCCCTGCTGAAACAGATCGAAAAACTGCACATGGTCCTTTCCAATGACATGGTCAAAGCGGTGGCGTACCTGACGCAGGCGATTGCAACCCTTGCCGCGTATAACGAGCGGCCGCAACAAGTGCCGGGATCCGCATTGACCAACTCGTCGACGGAGCCGGCCCGAGGGCCGGCAGAACCGGGCCCCGCGATGCCTGAAAGCAAATGAGCGCAAGTGGAGCACGATTGGAGGCACTGACCAAGGATCTCCGGGTCCGCTGGCAGCAAACCAAGGAATCATGGTCGGACGAAAAGAGCCGCGAGTTCGAGCACAAATATATCGAAGAACTGTTCGCGAGCGTGGACCGGGCGGTCATCGTGATCGATCAGCTGGACAAATTGATCCTCAAAATCAAAAAGGACTGTGAGTAGCGAATTGGGAGCAAACCGGATGTTGGGGCTGGTCGACCAGCTCAAGGGAACGATCGAGAACCTGGGCGCGCGGGCAGCGGCACTGAATTCTGAACTGCACTTGACCTTGGCCCGGGAGGGGCGGCGGTATGAAACCTCCGTCGAGGAACTCAAGCGGCAGTCTTCGGCTGCAACCCTTGCGGCTGAAGCGGCGCTTCAGGATGCGCGGACTGCTTTGCAGGCTGCGTTTGATCGGCGAAAGGCCTGGATAGGCAGAGCGTATCAAAACGGCCGCGAACAGGGGATCAAAAAAATTGACGAGAAGCTGGGCGGCCGAAAATATGAGCTGCAGAAAGCGATGCTCCAGGCCGAGAGAGATCGCGACGCCGCCCTTGCCGAAACCACCGCGGCGCAGAAAGAGCTGGCCGCAAACCTGGCGACAGAGCAAGAGAAACTGGCGGACCTGGAACGGAGCGCTCAAAAAGCCTTTCAAGGGTATTCAGGGTTCAGACGTTGGTTTCTTTCGGCCTACGAAACCTCGCCAACAGCTGCATCCGGTGATGAACAGCAGCTGCTCGGCGCCTTGAGAGATCAAATCGCGAAAGCCAAAACCGAGCTTGACCGTTTTCGTGGATTGATTCTCGTGCGCTTGTTCAAGTATTGGCCGGTTTGGCTGGTGCTGGCGTTATGCGAATGCGCGGCAGTGCCGCTGGGAATGCGTTTGGGCGGTCAGCAAGTAACCTGGCAGCAAGCGGGAGCGGCTGCCGCGATAACTTTTGTTTTGGCCCTGGGGTTGCGTCTGGTTGCGATTGCAGGCGCCAGGTCGAGCGCTGAGGCGCTCTCAAAGGCGCTGGCGTCCGCCCGGCGTTTGCATGACGGCTGTCAGTCCTTCGGCCTGGCCCACTCGCAACAGCGGCTGGAACAAATCAAAGCGGATTTCGTCGCAAAAACACAATCCGCGGATCAACAACTAAAACAGGCCCAGACCCAGGCCGGGAGTGATCGTGTCGCGTGCCGCATGGAGAGCGACGAGCGAACCGTGAGGTTGAACACGCTCAATGAAAAGCTGTTTCGCATTCGACGCGAACGGCTGGAAAAGCAACACATTGCCCGTGTCAAGGAACTGAAAGAAAAATCCGAGAGTAGCGCTGCGACGTTGGCCCGCAACTGGAACGAGCGGCAGGCGGCACTAAAAACCGATCACGCTCAAAAATTGCGCGAAATCGAATCGCAATGGAAAGCGCAGCTGGAGCCTGTGTACAGCCAGATCGCCTCGGCACAGCAAATCGCAGCGAAGCTGTTCCCGCCCTGGTCCAGCCCGGAACTGGCGAACTGGTCGCCGCCCAAACAATTTTCCCAGGCGGCCAGGTTCGGCCAATTCGATGTGGACGTAACCCGGATTTCGGATGCCGCCGCGCAACCGACCGGACTGGCTCTTCCTGGCCCGGCCCAATTCTCATTGCCGTTGTGCCTGGCTTATCCCGACCAAGGCTCGATCCTGCTGGAAACCGGCAACTCAGGCCATGAGCAGGCCGTCGGCGTTCTCAACAATGTCCTGCTTCGGCTGCTTTCGACGGCTCCCCCGGGAAGATTGAATTTCACAATTCTCGACCCGGTCGGCCTGGGTCAGAACTTTGCCGGCGTGATGCACCTGGCTGATTACGAGGAGCAGATGATCAACAACCGCATCTGGACACAGTCCGGGCAAATCGAGCAAAAGCTGGCTGACCTGAATGAGCACATGGAAAAGGTCATCCAGATGTACCTTCGCAATGAGTACCAAACGATTGCCGAATACAACGAGCAAGCCGGGGTGATTGCCGAAAAATACTATTTCCTCGTCGTCGCGGATTTTCCCGCAAACTTCACCGACACGGCGGCCAAACGGTTGCTGAGTATTGCCGCCAGCGGAGCGAGGTGCGGCGTTTACACGCTCATTCACTGGGATCGCCGCTTGCCGCTGCCCCAGGATTTTATCCCGGACGAACTGCGCAAAAGCAGTGTGAGCATCAATTTTCAATCATCGAAGCTGGAAATTGACGGCAAAGATCGACCGGGCACGACCATCCAGTTGGATACCCCTCCGGACGCTGAAGCGGCGACGGAACTGGTGCATCGGATCGGGCGATTCAGCCGCGATTCAAGCCGGGTGGAAGTCCCGTTCGAGCAGGTGGCCCCGAGCGACGCCGAGGTTTGGAGCGAAGACACCAGCAGCGAATTGCGAGTGCCAATCGGGCGCACGGGCGCGACGAAACTCCAGTACCTGGCCGTGGGCAAAGGAACCCGCCAACACGGGTTGGTTGCCGGCAAAACCGGGTCGGGCAAGTCCACGCTGTTTCACGTGGTGATCACGAACCTCGCCTTATGGTGCAGCCCGGAACAGGTGGAATTTTACCTGGTTGATTTCAAGAAAGGCGTCGAGTTCAAATGCTACGCGGCAAACCGGCTGCCTCACGCTCGCGTGGTGGCGATTGAAAGTGATCGAGAGTTCGGCCAAAGCGTGCTGCAGCGCGTCGACGACGAATTGAAACGGCGAGGCGATTTGTTCAGGGCAATGGGTGCGCAGGATGTTGCCGGTTACAAACGCGCAGGCGGAACTGAGCCCATGCCGCGCACGCTGCTGCTGATCGACGAGTTCCAGGAGTTCTTTGTCGAAGACGACCGGATAGCGCAGAGCGCTTCGTTGTTGCTGGATCGAATTGTCCGGCAAGGACGCGCCTTTGGCATTCATGTCCTGCTCGGATCTCAAACCCTGGGCGGCGCTTACACCGTGGCCCGCACCACCCTTGGCCAGATGGTCATTCGGATTGCCCTGCAATGCAATGAAGCCGACGCCTACCTCATCATGGATGATAACAATCCGGCGCCACGCCTGCTCTCGCGACCGGGCGAAGGCATTTACAATGACATGGCCGGCGCAATCGAGGGCAACAGTCCGTTTCAGGTCGTCTGGCTCCCTGAAGATGTCCGGGACAGTTATCTTGAAAAGGCAAGAGCCCGCGCCGACCAAAAGCCGGGAGCATACCCCGGGCCGATCGTGTTTGAGGGCAATGCGCCCGCCGATGTGAGCCAGAACGCGGTGCTGGCCCAGGTTCTGGAAGCCGAAGCGGTTCATGCAACAGCGGTGGGCCGAATGTGGCTGGGTGCCCCCAATTCGATCAAAGGTCCAACGGAGGCCGCCTTCCGCAACCAGAGCGGGAACAATCTGCTGATCATCGGTCAGCGGGATGAAGCGATACTGGCGATCCTTTCAGTGGGCCTCATTGCCTTGGCGGCGCAATTTGCGCCCGGCTCGGCGCGATTTATTCTTTGCGACGCCACACCCCCAGGGACGCCTCAACGCGACTACCTGGAAAAAGTCGTCGCAGCCATACCGCATGGCGTCACGCTGGCCAAACCCGGGGACATGCCGCAGATCATGAAAGAGCTGGCGGCCGAAGCCGCGCGCCGCACCGATCTGCCGGATCCTGAAAACGCACCGCCCGTTTTCCTGTTCATCCATGGCTTGCAACGCTTCAGCCGATTGCGGTACGAGGAGGAATTCGGTTTCTCTTCCGGCAGTACCGAGACCGAAGCCAGTCCCGGGTCGATCCTCAACGACCTGATTTGCGAGCGCACGCGGCTCGGATTTCACGTGATTGCGTCCTGCGACACTTACAATAACGTCAATCGTTTTCTGAGCAGAAAAGCCTTAAGCGAATTCGAGCTGCGCGTTCTGTTCCAGATGAGCGCGAACGATTCGGCGAGTCTCATTGACAATCCCAAGGCGGGAATGCTGGGTCTGCATCGCGCACTTCTGTTTAACGCTCAGGAAGGATCCCTTGAAACCTTCCGCCCATACGCCTTGCCGCCGGAACAGTGGATAGAGAAAGCCCGCGCAGATCTTCAGAGGCTGACGAGGCCAGCCAATCACGCGGCGCAGGTGGGTTGACTGATTCTGGTGTAGATTCCAATCTACGGCATTTGCGCCGTTTGTTCCGTCCGCTGATACGCAACCGATGAGAGGTGAGCGCTTGATTTTGTCAGCTCAGCGGTAAGCGCATCGAGAGCTGTTTGTACTTTGGCCACGTTATCATTGGCGTTTTGCGCAATGCCCCGCAAAGATTCGAGGCCGCCTTCCGTTAGATCCGCGCTCAAAGCCCTCCGGATGTCCTCGAAATAAACGATAAGGGGCCGAATCGCCTCCTGGCTTTGGGTGTAACGGAGGCGGATTGCCTCGAGGTGATTGGTCACTTCGCTTCGGCGCGCTTCGCTCAGATCACGGATATGCTGGTAATCGATCGTTTGAAGCTGCTGGTCCCACGCTTGCAGGTACGCCTGATTTTTCTCGTCCATGTTCCGCCCGGTGTTCTCAGTCCGTTGCGCCGCGCGGACCAGGTAATCCAGGCTGCGACAGTAACGTTTGAAGGGCGCGCGGAGGTCTCCGTTTTCCGAGCTAATCAGTGCCTGCAGACTTTGAACTGTCTGGTCCATCGCCCGGCCCTCGGCCTGCACTTCGGCCGCAGCGCGCTGCATGCCCTGGGCGGCGCTGTCTCCCTTTTGGTAACCGGTCGTGGTGCAACCCATTTGGCACACGAACATTCCGGCGAGGGCCAAGGCCCCCGTTAATTTCCCAAAATTTCGGCCAGTAACATTCTCCATAATCGCTGCCAGTGGTTAAAATTGCTGGACATTGCAACATGATGCAGGGTGTTGGCCTTGTCGAGGCCAGCACGCTGGGGTCTATTCCTCCCGGTGGAAAATGCTTCAGCGGCCAGGTGGAAGCCTTGGAGGGAGCGCTGGTGGGCGGCACCACGGCAATATTCCTGAGAAACTGACCAACAGAGCAATTGGCAGTGCGCCGACAAACGACCATTTTGCGATCGGCCGTCGGTACTTCTGCGAAAACTCCAAGCCTGCGCGTTGGC